>JAFACY010000099.1 GCA_023425285.1 Bacillota bacterium | reverse complement strand
GGGCACATCATCCCTGCCAGTGAGCATGAAATAGTATTTCACCGCATTTATAAGCTTTCTTTGCTTCGCCCATGTAACTGCTTCTCTGGGGTATCCGAAGGAAAGGTTCTTCCTTCCCTTCACCTCTATAAAATGGAGACGTCCGTCCTTTTCGGCAATTATATCTATTTCACCGAACCTGCTGATAAAATTTCTTTCAACTATTGTAAACTTATTTTCAAGCAGGTATCTTTCGGCTATTTTTTCATATTCGTAGCCCTTATTTTTATCATACATGTCTATCTTTTCAGAGAGCCTAAAACGCCTCTGATGAGTGATCTGCCTATTTCTCTGCCTATGGCACTCATAGCAGAGCTTGTAACTCTTTCAACGGGAGTCATGCGGCTGCTGCTTTTTTTAGCTTCCTTGGCTTTCATTTTCTCCAATTCAAGTCTTTCTTTTTCTAGCTTCATTTCCTCTATTTCCCGTTCGTTTCTTTTTATGAGTATTTCATAAGCAGACTCTCTGTCAATTTCCTGATTGTATTTATAATACAGAGATGAGCCTGTGATAATCTGCTTCCTCAAATAATCGTCTATGGTACCGAACTTACTTTGAGGAGGAAGTATGAAGGCGCGTTCAACCACGCCGGGGCTTCCCTTTTCATCTAAGCATGATATGAGAGCTTCTCCGGTTGCAAGCTCCGTTATTGCCTGAACAGTGTCAAATGCCGGATTTGTACGGAAGGTTTCGGCAGCGGTCACAACCTTTTTTCTGTCAGCAGGCGTGTATGCTCTCAGAGCGTGCTGAATCCTGTTTCCAAGCTGTCCCAGAATTTCATCCGGCAAATCTCTCGGATTTTGTGTAACGAAGTATAAGCCCACACCCTTGGAACGGATGAGTCGAACAACCTGTTCAATTTTATTCAATAAAACCTTGGGAGCATCATCAAACAGCAAATGTGCTTCGTCAAAGAAAAATACCATTTTAGGCTGCTCCAGGTCTCCCTCTTCGGGCAGATTTTCAAACAGTTCAGACAGCATCCACAAAAGGAATGTGGAATACAATGCAGGGTTTAAAAATAATTTGGCGCTGTGAAGTACATTGATGTATCCTCTGCCATCCTCAGCAACTCTCATCCAGTCATTAAAGTCGAGCTGAGGCTCACCAAAGAAGAAGTTCCCTCCCTGATCCTCAATCATCATCAGTGACCTTAAAATTGCGCCAATGCTTTGAGTGGTGATGTTTCCGTATTGCAAAGTAAGCTCCTTTGCATTATCTCCCACGTATTGAATCATGGAACGCAGGTCCTTTAAATCTAAAAGCAGAAGACCATTATCGTCAGCAACTCTGAAAATAATATTGAGTATGCCTGATTGTGTATCGTTTAAATTAAGGATTCTTGAAAGTAGTATGGGACCCATTTCGGATATGGTTGTCCTGACAGGCAGACCGTATTCTCCGTAAATATCCCAGAATTGTACCGGAAACGGCTTGTATGTAAAATTATCTATTTCAAAACGGTTAATTCTTTCCTGCATATTTTCATTGTCTTCTCCCGGTACCGCAAGGCTCGCCAGATCTCCCTTTATATCTGCGAGAAATACGGGCACTCCCATTTCACTGAAGGATTCAGCCATAACCTTCAATGTAACTGTCTTTCCCGTTCCCGTGGCTCCTGCCACAAGACCATGCCTGTTTGCCATTTTGGGTTCTAAATATATGCGCTTGTCACTTTTTCCTATCCAAATCTTATTATCCCTGAACATAGTAGTTCCTCCCTGTTATCGAAAATTATTAAATTACCGGCTTCCCTTGTCGTAAGGTACTCCGGATGCTTTTGGTGCCTGTGATGTTTTGGAAAAGAACGTCAAAACAATCAATGTAGCGATGTAAGGAATCATTTTATAAACATCGTTTGATATAGGCAGCGTTTTAAGTATCGGTATGGCAGAATATGCTGCCGCAAAGGTCTTCATTATACCGAAGAAAAACGCAGCCATAAATATTTTCTTTGTTCTCCATTGACCGAATATTAAAACCGCAAGAGCCAAAAATCCGTATCCTGCAACTGTTGCGTTGAAGTTAGTGGATGTGGGAACGACAAATACAAGACCGCCTATTCCTCCAAGCATACCTGAAATAATTACTCCCGCATATCTGATTTTATAAACGTTAATTCCTACAGAGTCCGCAGCCTGGGGATGTTCGCCGCAGGCCTTTAATCTCAAGCCGAATTTAGTGTGATTTATGACTATTTCTGCCATTATGGCTATCCCGATTCCGATATACGTTGTTATATAACAGTTTTGAAACAATATGGGACCAAGTATCGGGATATCTCCTAAAAACGGTACCTTGGAGATATGAAAGGTATCTAAAAACTGTACCTGCTGAACTCCCTGCACCATTCTGGCAACAAATATGGCAAAAGCAGGAGCAAACATATTGAGAGCTGTACCGCTTATGGTCTGATCAGCTCTTAAATTTATGGAAGCAAAGGCGTGAAGCAATGAAAACACGGCTCCCGTCAGACCGGCGACTAATATTGCAAGAATCAACAGAAGCTGACCGCTCATCATGCTCTGAAATATACTTAAAAACGAAATGCTTACAAATGCACCCATAACCATTATTCCTTCAAGTGCTATGTTTACGATACCGCTTCTTTCGGAAAACATTCCTCCCAGAGCAACAATCATTAAAGGAATCGCAAAAAACATAGTTTGCTGAGCTATAAAATAAATTACATTCATTTGCTTGCCTCCTGTTTGATACCGCGCTTATTTATTTTTAAAATTATATTTTTAAATAGAAGTGCAAATGCTCCGCAATAAATTATTGCAGAAATAATTATATCGATTACCTCGGGAGCAAATGAATAAAGCTGGATATTTACTCCTCCTACGGTCAGATGCGCTATGAATAACCCCGCAAATAAAATTCCGATTGGATTTGACATGCCGAGAAGCGCCACTGAAATCCCGTTAAAGCCCTGAGGAGCCAGAATGTCAACTACCTGGAGATATTTTCCCGAACCGGCAAGATACAAAAGTCCTCCTCCCAGACCCGATAATGCACCTGCTATCAGCATGGAAAGAATTATTTTATTTTTGGCATTTATTCCTGCATATTTGCTGGCAGTTGGACTTAATCCACATGCCTTTAATTCATATCCCAAGGTTGTCTTGTTTAATATTATATAAATAACAATAACTGCTAATATTGCAATAAGAATTCCGATGTTCATATTGTTTGTTTCAAAAATTTTGTCAAGACCTGCCTTTGGTATAATCGCAGTCCTGGCAACAGGCAAGCTTTGATTCTTAATTTTGTCGTGGATATTTTTAACTATAAGGATATTTACCAGGTACATGCCTATATAATTCATCATAATTGAGGATATAACTTCATGCACGTTGTAATATGCTTTTAATATGCCGGGTAACAGTCCCCACAAAGCTCCCGCTAATAAGGCTCCGGTTAAAGCGACTATCCAGTGCAGATGCCCCGGTAAAAACGTCCATTTAATACCTATATAAATTGCTACAAATGCACCCATGGTAAATTGACCGGAAGATCCGATGTTGAACAAACCGGTTTTAAAAGCGAAGCCCACTGAAAGACCGGTCAGAATTATAGGGATTGCATTGTACAGCATATCGCCTATTCCCTTGGCACCGTTCGCAAAACCGCCCTGTAAAATTGCAACAAATCCGGGTACCGCTTCCCTTGAATTGCTTATCAATAAAATAATAAAACCGAAAAGGAGTCCTATAAAAATGGCCATTGCTGCAGAAATAAAGCTTACTCCCCAGCTAGAATCAATTAAACTAAATTTTGGTTTATGCTTCATTGTACACACTCCTTTTAGTTCCGGACATATAAAGCCCCAGCTCCTGAACAGTAACATCCTTTGGATTTAAATCTCCCACAATTTCACCTTCGAACATAACCAGTATACGGTCACTTACATTCATTACTTCGTCCAAATCAAGCGAAACCAATAAAACCGCTTTTCCTGAACATCTTTGTGCTATTAATTGCTTATGTATATATTCTATAGCTCCGACGTCGAGCCCCCTGGTCGGTTGTACGGCTATAATAATGTCGGGATCTCTGTCAATTTCTCTTGCAACAATCAGTTTTTGCTGATTCCCTCCTGACATGCCCCGCACAACGGAGTCCTCTCCCTGACTGGACCTTATATCAAATTTATCTATTAACTTTCTTGCATATTCTTTTACTGCATCAAATTTTATAAAGCCGTTCTTTTGAAATTTAGAATCATAATATGTTTGCAAAACCGCATTTTCCTTCAGGCTGTAGTCAAGAACAAGACCGTATTTTTGCCTGTCTTCGGGTATATGTGCAAAACCCGCAATGCATTTTTGCCTTATTGAACTTTTGGTAACATCTTCGTTATTTAATATAATTTTGCCTGATGTCAGGGGCAATAAACCAGTTATACCTTGTACCAATTCGGATTGCCCGTTGCCGTCAATTCCTGCTATACAAAGTATTTCACCTTTTTTTACGTTGAAAGAGACATTATTGACCTTGTTTTTCTTCGTTTCTTTATTTGTAATCGTAAGGTTTTGAACCTCAAGAACAGGTTCATCCGACGTACACTCATCCTTGTTCACAACAAAGTTTACTTTTCTTCCGACCATCATTTCCGACATTTCTTCTTTGGAAGTTTTGTCCACATCAACAGTACCTATATATTTTCCTTTTCTCAGAACACTGCATCTGTTGGCTGCAGCCTTTATTTCGTTTAATTTATGCGTAATAAAAACAATTGATTTTCCTTCTTCGGTCATATCCTTCATTATTTTCATCAGCTCATCTATTTCCTGTTGAGTAAGAACTGCCGTAGGCTCATCAAATATTAATATATCATTGTCTCTGTAAAGCATTTTAAGTATTTCCACTCTTTGCTGCATACCAACCGTTATATCGGATATGCGGGCATCGGGATCTATTTTTAGTTTATATTGTTCGCTTAATTTTTTTATTTTATTTCTTGCTTCTTCCATTTGAAGAAATCCGTTTTTAGTAGTTTCCCTGCCTAATACAATGCTTTCTAAAACTGTGAAATTATGAACCAATTTGAAATGCTGATGAACCATTCCTATTCCTAAATCATTTGCATCATTGGGATTATTAATCTTTACGGGCTTTCCATTAATGGAAATATCGCCTCGTTCAGCCTGATACAAGCCGAATAATATACTCATAAGAGTGGATTTACCTGCTCCGTTTTCTCCCAAAAGAGCATGAATCTCACCCTTTTTAACTTTAAATGTAACATCATCAACTGCTTTAAAATCACCAAACTCCTTGGTGATATGATTCATCTCAATGACATATTCCATACTTAACTCCTTATGGTAGTTTATAGCAAAAAAGTGTCTTATTATAATACGTCAAGACACTTTTTTGTATCAATTGAAATCTCAACTGAAGCTAAAAAATAATATTAATTTATTTCTTCTACTACAACTTTTTGTGTTTCGATTTCTTTTGGACCTGCAACGTCCAGATCTCCAAGAATTTTAAATTCCTTGTTTACTATTTTTCCGTATACAGAATCATAATCTGCCTGAGAGAATTTTTCAAATTTGGAATTTTCCATCGGCAACTGAACTCCGTTTACTGTTGCATCTAATACCTGAATATCTCCACCCGGGAATTTACCGTCATAGAATAATTTAAGAGCATCATAAACTGATTTTGTTAAGTTCTTCATTGAAGATGTTATAACAGTTTCTGATTCTGCATATTGGTCAACGTCAACACCTATAACTTTTGTTTTAGCTGTTTCAGCTGCTTTCATAACTGAGTTGCCTACTGCACCGCCGCAAGCAAATATAATTTCTGTACCTTCATTATACCATGCTGCAGCCTTTGCCATATTTTCAGGTGAAGCATCAAAGTTTCCTACATATGTATATTTAACCTTTACTGAGCCGTCAGTCAATCCTAATTCTTCAGCTGCAACTTCTGCTCCCTGGATATATCCGTAACCGAAACGAACAACCGCAGGAACAGCCATTCCGCCCATGAAACCTAAATTTTTATAGCCGTCTTTAACAGCCGCATATCCTGCCAGAAAGCCTGCTTCTTGTTCAGCATAGAATATTGACAGAGTATTATCCTTAACTACAGGAACCCAATCCCCGGCATGTGGATTACCGTCAAGAATTATAAATTTCACTTCCGGATATTTGTCTTGTGCGTTGAAAACCGGCACTTCAAATAAGAATCCCGGACAAACAATTATTTTAGCTCCTGCCTTAACAGCTAAATCAATTGAAGTTAGATATGCATCGTCTGATTTTTCAGATGGTTTGTAATATTTGTATGTTTTATTAGCTTCTTCTGCATATGCAACAACGCCTTCCCATGAACCCTGATTGAATGATTTATCATCAATAGTTCCAACGTCTGTAATAAGCGCAATTTCAAATGTTCCATCAGCCGGTGTACCTGTCGTTTGCTCCTTGGCACATGCGGATAAAGCCAAAATCAGCATAAGTGCCAGTGCAATGATACCTATTTTTTTCATAATACAATCTCCTCCATTTATCTTACTTATAAGATTTTTATAAATTAACGCTGAGCGTCATTTATCAATTTAATTGCAGAACTTGTACCAATTCTCGAACAGCCTTCCCTAATAAACATTTTCATAGCTTCGAGTGTTTTTATACCCCCGGAAGCCTTAATTCTAACACCTTCACCCAAATATTTTTTAAATAATTTTATATCCTCTAAATCAGCTCCGCCTGTACCAAATCCCGTAGATGTCTTTATATAGTCCGCACCCGCATTGGTAACCGCTTTACACATAGCAATTTTTTCTTCTTCCGTAAGATAACAGGTTTCAATTATTACCTTTAATATTCTATTTCCTGTGACTTTTTTAACAGCGGATATTTCTTCTTCTACCTTTTTATATTCCTTATTTTTCACATCGGTTATGTTAATAACCATGTCAATTTCGCTTGCGCCGTCTTTAATGGCCTGCTCGCATTCTGATATTTTAGCCTCTGTTACAGAGTATCCCAACGGGAAACCTATTACGGTACAAATATTTATTTTATCTGCGTACATTTCATTGATTTTCTTTATATAACAAGGAGGTACACAAACAGAAGCAGTTTTATATTCTATTGCTTCATCACATAATAATTTTATTTCCTCCCACGTTGCAAACGCTTTCAAAAGCGTGTGGTCAACATATTTCAAAATTTCCCTTGCGTCCATACTTATCCCCTACCAATATCTATATAATTTGTTCATATTTATTAGATTATCACAAAAATATACATTCGTCAAATGAAACATTACTAAACAAAAAAGAACAAATGCTATATGAAGCTCATTTGTTCTTCCATGTTCAGTATCTTTTTCAAAAATGTTTTTCTATGTATTTCAATGGGACCGTACTCAAGGAGCGCCTGTATGTGATCCTTCGTTCCGTATCCCTTATTTTTTCCAAATTTGTATTGCGGATATATTTTATCCATTTCATCCATCTGTCTGTCTCTCGTAACCTTGGCTATTATTGATGCTGCCGCTATGCCGTGACATGTTGCATCACCGTGGATTATGTTCATCTGAGGGATTTTGATATCCAGCTTCTCGGCATCTATGAGGACGAAATCCGGAATTATATTATTGCCGTCCCTGTCTTTCAGATTTTCTATTGCCTGTTTCATGGCAAGCTTCGTGGCATTTTTTATATTTATATCATCCACCATTTGGCAATCCATTTCTCCGATGCCGATTGCAACGGCGGATTCCCTGATGACATCAAACAGCATGTCTCTTTTTTTGGCAGTTAATTTTTTAGAATCATTAACTCCATCTATGAGCAGACCCTGAGGCATAATTATGGCGCATGTCACGACGCTTCCTGCCAGACATCCTCTGCCAACCTCATCTATGCAGGCTATATATTTATATCCCTTGTCCCAAAGCTCTGTTTCTATCTTTAACAATTGTTCTCCCATAGCTCAACTGTTCTCCTGTTGTTCTTCTACTGATTCCAACGTTATATTGCCTAATTTTCCGCTTCTGAAGTCATTCAACAACAAATGTGCCACTCTCAGATAATCTATTTCCTTATTATTCAGCAAAAATCCTTTTTTATATGCAATGTTATCTAAAATATCAAGGGGCTTTTCGCCTCTTTCTATACCATACTTTTCTATTATTGCATCAACCTTATTTAACTCTATCATCTTCTCGACAAATTTTAAAGATATTTCTTCTAAAACAAGCACTTCATCTCTTATTGCTCCCGTAAATGCGAGGTTAAGAGCTAATTTATCGTCATCAAATTTCGGCCAGAGGATACCCGGAGTATCCAGCAGATCAATGTTGCCTGTAAGGCGTATCCACTGCTTTCCCTTTGTTACACCCGGCATATTTCCTGTCTTGGCACTTTTTCTTTTTACTATGGAATTAATGAGAGTTGATTTGCCTACGTTGGGGATTCCGACAATCATAGCCTTTATGGTCCTGTTAAGCAGTCCCCTTTTTTTGTAGCGTTCAACTATTTCCTTAGAAGCTTCGGCAATGGCATTGTCCAGCTTTCTGAGCTCCTTGTTGTTGGTTGAATTGTACAGAACGACCGACCAGCCCTTGCTTCTGTAATATGCTTCCCATGCCTTGTTCAGGTTCGGATCTGCCAGATCATATTTGTTGAGAACTATCAGTCTTTTTTTGTCTCTGAACAAATTATCAAAATCAGGATTTTTGCTTGATATGGGAATTCTTGCATCAATGACCTCGATAACGATGTTAACAAGCTTGATGTTTTCCTGGAGCAAATCCTTCGTTTTTTTCATATGTCCCGGATACCAGTTTATATTCATATTATACCTCATTCAAATTTAAGGGGACACACCTTTAAAGGAATGTCCCCAATTGATTAATAGTTCTTTAATTCCTTAACCTTTGTTGCTTTACCAGTTCTTTCTCTCAGATAGAACAATTTAGCACGTCTTACTTTACCTCTTCTTACTACATCGATTTTCTCGATTTTTGGTGAGTGAACAGGGAATGTTCTTTCAACACCTACACCGTAAGAAATTTTTCTGACTGTAAAAGTTTCTCTATTGCTTTCACCTTGTCTTTTAATTACGATACCTTCGAACACCTGAATTCTTTCTCTGTTACCTTCTTTGATTCTAACGTGTACTTTTATAGTATCTCCAACATTAAAAGGTGTTAATTCACTTTTAAGCTGTTCATTTTCAAATGATTTTATTAAGTTCATTTTGTATACCTCCCTTCAATTGAGCGTTCATGTCTTTTTGCAGAGGACCGCCGTATACTCCTATGCATTATAGCACACGGATATTGTGTCATACAACAATTATTTATATTTTTGCGATAATTTATTGTATTTTTCAATTATACTTTCGTCCTTTATCAATTCAGGACGTCTTTTTAAAGTAATTTCTATCGCTTTAAACAGCCGCCATTCTTCTATATTTTTGTGGTGTCCCGAAAGTAAAATCTCGGGTACATCCATCCCTTGGTAGCTTTCCGGCCTTGTATATTGAGGATACTCTAAGAGACCGTTGCTGTGTGATTCTTCTATGGCAGATTCATCTGAGCCGAGCACTCCCGGCAGCAGCCGACCTACTGCATCTACTATGGTCAGTGCAGGCAGCTCACCGCTTGTCAAGACAAAATCTCCGACAGATATTTCTTCATCCACATATTTATCTATTATTCTTTGGTCTATACCTTCATAATGTCCCGCAATGAGAATCAAATGTTCCTTTTGGGAAAGCTCCTTAGCTTTATTTTGATTAAATAGGCTACCCTTAGGTGATAAATAAATAATATATGAATTATGTTTTTTAATAGCATCTAAAAGCTTAAACATGGGCTCCGGTTTCAAAAGCATACCCGGACCGCCTCCGTATGGATAATCATCAACTTTTTTGTGTTTGTCTTCGGAATAATCTCTCAGATTGACAGCTTCAACTTCGAACAGACTATTTTCAACCGCTCTGCCGATTATTCCATTTTGGGTATAAATGTCAATCAGCTCCGGAAATAACGATACAACATCAAACTTCATTCCAGCAGCCCCTCAATAACATTTATTACCATCCTTTTGTTCTCAACATCAACTTTTTTGACAACGTCCTTAACCGCAGGTATGAGAAATGATTTGTTTTCATTGGTTATTTCATAAACATCATTGGCACCGGTCTGATAAATTTCTTTGATTTTACCCAAATATTCTCCATCCTCCGAGTAAACTTCCATGTCTTCCAAATCAAATATATAGTATGAATCCTCCGGAAGCTCTCTGAGCTGATCCTCCAATATGGAAATATATGAATCTCTGAAAGTCTCGGCGGTGCTCATATCGTTGATATCTTCAAGCAGGATATATACTATGTTGTTACGATACCACACATCCCTGAGCCTGCGCTTTTTGTTGTCCTTTTCCGTGTAGATGTATTTCAGCTCTTCAAATCTCTCCATATCATCGGTTAACGGCACGCATTTCAAGTACCCCTTGATACCATGAGTATTTACAATCTTTCCGACTTTTATATAATCATTCATGTTTCCCTCAGTTAAGTCAAGAAATTATTGAATTATTTCAACAATAACTCTTTTATTATCTTTAGTAGCCGCAGCTTTAACAACAGTCCTTATGGCTTTAGCTATTCTGCCTTGTTTACCGATTACTTTACCCATATCCTCCGGAGCAACCTTCAACTCTATTATAAGTGATTGACTGCCTTCAATTTCATTAACAGTTACTGAATCCGGGTTATCTACCAGTGATTTTGCTATATATTCTACTAATTCACCCATATTATCACCTCTTATTTGTTTTCATCTCTTTTTTCATAGATACCGTTAGCTTTGAATAATGAGCATACTGTATCTGTAGGCTTTGCACCGTTGTTAAGCCATTTTATAGCACTTTCATCATCGATTTTTACAACCTTTGGTTCTACAACCGGATTGTAATATCCTATTTCTTCAATAAAACGTCCATCTCTTGGTGAACGAGAATCTGCTACAACTATTCTGTAGAAAGGTTTCTTTTTTGAACCCATTCTTTTTAATCTTATTTTTACTGACATATTGTCACCTCCTTAAAATAATGTATATATGAAAAAGGAAAAACCCTTATTCAAACAATTGTTAGAACGGCAATTTACCCATACCGCCCATTCCTCTGAAGCCTTTTTTCTTGCCCATAGTCTTCTCCATTGAAGAGAATCTTTTCATCATTTTTTTCATTTCATCATATTGCTTCAGCAGCTGATTAACTCTTTGTACGGAAGTTCCGCTTCCTGCGGCAATTCTTTTTCTTCTGCTTCCGTTTATGATGGAGGGATTTGTTCTTTCCTTCTTGGTCATTGACTGAATTATTGCTTCTGTAAACACTAATTCCTTTTCATCAACCTTGAGATCCTTCATTTTTTTGTTTCCGCCTAAGCCCGGCATCATCCCCAGTATTTCCTCTAAGGGACCCATGTTCTTTATTTGCTGCAGCTGAGACAAGAAATCATTCAGGTCAAAGCTTTGAGTTTTCAGCTTCTTCTGAAGCTCCATAGCCTGTTTTTCATCTATTGCGCTCTGAGCCTTTTCAATGATTGACAGCACGTCACCCATTCCAAGGATTCTTGATGCCATTCTGTCGGGATGGAAGGTTTCAAGCTGATCCATCTTTTCACCAACAGAAAGGAATTTAATCGGCTTATCCACCACATTTCTTATGGAAAGTGCGGCTCCTCCTCTTGCATCACCGTCAACCTTTGTCAATATAACACCTGTGATGTCAAGATATTGATTAAAGGTTTCCGCAACCTTTACCGCATCCTGTCCGGTCATTGCATCCAATAACAAAAGTATTTCATCCGGCTTAACCGTCTGCTTGATTTCAACAAGTTCTTCCATCAGAGAATCGTCTATGTGAAGACGTCCTGCAGTATCTATTATAACTATGTCATGACCATGCTTCATAGCATGCTTCATGGCTTCCTTGGCTATGGTTACGGGATTTGTTTTATCCCCCATTTCAAACACAGGCACATCCACACTTGCTCCCACTACCTGGAGCTGCTTTATAGCTGCCGGTCTGTATATGTCGCAGGCAACCAAAAGTGGTCTCTTACCGTCTTTTTTAAGCTTTCTTGCCAGCTTTCCGGTTGCTGTTGTTTTACCTGCACCCTGAAGACCGCACATCATAAAGTATGTTATGTCGTTTGAATTAATTTTAAGCTTACTTTCGCCCTGACCCATTATTTTAACGAGCTCTTCGTGGACTATTTTAACTACCTGCTGTCCCGGGGTTAAGCTTTCCATTACTTCTGAGCCGAGAGATCTTTCCTTAACGCTGTTAATAAAGATTTTAACAACCTTGAAGTTAACGTCAGCCTCCAGAAGAGACATCTTAACCTCTTTCATTGCTAAGTCGATATCTTTTTCGGTTAATTTACCCTTGCCCTTTAATTTCTGTAACGCATTTTGAAGTTTATCAGATAAATTTTCAAACATATTTGCTACCCTTCGTTTATTATTTTTCCTGCTTCATTTCTGATTTGATTCACAGTTTCTTTATATTTTTCATCATCTATTTCGGCAGTGAGCTTGATGATGTTCTCTGCTGCTTCCTGATATTTTTCATATTTGTAAAAAAGTTTAATTTTATCTTCAAAGTCAGTCAAGCTTTTTTCCGCTCTTTTCAGCGCATCATGTACTCCCTGCCTGCTGATGTTCATATCCTCAGCTATTTCCGACAGGCTGTAATCCTGATTGTAGTACAAATCAATAATATTTGCTTGATTATCCTTAAGCAATTCCTTATAATAATCATACAGAACGCTATATATAAAATTTTTCTCTGTCATTGTCCACCTACTGTAAAGCATTTAACTTGACAGTGAATTTTATCGCATTATACGAAGTTTGTCAATAGTTTTTTGTAATTAAAGAACATTTTTTTGCAATTGAAGAACAATTGTATTTTTCATAAAAAAATGACCTCTGAGAAGTCATTTTTTATATTTCATTAATATCTATACCCAATTCCTCTAATAATTTCTTTTGACTGATAAATTCACCCTGTGACTTTAATTTTTCAATTTGTTTTAATTCTTCTTCCGATACATACTCTTCTTCATAGTCATTTATTCTTTGTATTGCATTTCTCATTCTGCATAATGAAAAGTTCAATGATGATGACATTACTTGATCCGCCATGCTCCATAAATTTGGCAGAATTCTCACTTCAATATTTCTTTTAAACAATTCATAAAAAATATCATCTATCCTTGTAATACTTATGGGTTTTTCTGTCTGCTCACTCACATAGTATCCGGCGACTTCGTCCTGAAGATAAAAATTAGTTGTATCAAATTCATAAATATATAATGTAGTATTTAAAATTTCACGAAACCATGCACTTTCAACTATCAGGCAATGATTTAAATCGGGACTGAAAAAATTTTCAACATCTTCTTTTGTTGTTTTCGCACCTATATGATATGCAATACGAGGACAATCCCTCGGTGTCAGGAAATTCGGCAGACATTTTTCAGTAATAGCCCAAACGTATTTTTTAGTTTTATCAAGGTCTTCTCTCGAAGGTACGCGTGGCTCAAATACTGAAATATTTGGTTCTTCACTTACATGAAACAATCTAAGCATTTATTTTCCTCCAATCTATAAAAAGACAGGCATTTTTTAATTAATTGCCTGTCTCGTAAGGTCATTATTATTCAAATATAGCATTTACAAAGTCTGTTGCGTTGAAGTCCTGGAGGTCGTCTATTTTTTCTCCCACGCCTATATATTTTATAGGAATTTTAAGCTCGTTTACTATGGGGAATGCAATGCCTCCCTTGGCAGTGCCGTCTAATTTGGTTAAAATCAGACCGTAGATGCTGCAGGTCTCTGAGAACAGCTTCGCCTGAATGAGACCGTTTTGACCCGTTGTAGCGTCGATAACAAGATATACATCCAGTTTGGCATCGCCAAATTCTCTGTCGATTATTTTAAAAATTTTGCTTAGTTCATTCATCAGATTCTTTTTGTTGTGAAGCCTTCCTGCTGTATCACAAATCAGTACGTCTGTCTTTCTTGCTTTAGCTGCATTGACTGCATCAAATATAACCGAACCGGGGTCGGAGCCCTGCTCTGAAGCAATTATATCCACGCCGGCTCTTGAGCACCATTCCTTGAGCTGTTCAACTGCTGCGGCTCTGAATGTATCCGCTGCCGCAACTATGACACTTTTTCCAGATTGCTTTATCCTGTATGCGATTTTACCTATGGATGTGGTCTTGCCCACTCCGTTTACTCCGACGATTAAAATAACTCTTTGCTTGTTTTCATCATCGATTTTTTCTTCATTTTCTTCAAGCATGTTTATGAGATATTCTTTTATTACATCCTTGATTTCGGAGGTATCTGTGAGATTTCTTTTTCTGGTTTCGGATTTAATATATTCGATTATATCCATGGTGGTTTCAACACCCATATCGGATGTAATCAGAATTTCTTCCAACTCCTCGAGGAAATCATCATCAATTTTTCTGTGTCTGAATACAATGCTTTCAATTTGTTCCGTCAGATTTCTTTTTGTCTTGGACAGTCCTTCTTTAAGCTTTTCAAAAAAGCTGAGTCCCTTCTTTTCGGGCTTTTCAACCTCTTCTGCTTTCTCCGGTTCAATCTCTTCAATTTCTTCAATTTCTTCAAACTCTTCAGTAAATTCCTCCGGTTCCCCTTCCGATTCTTCGAACTCTTCAATTTCCTCCGGCTCAGCTTCCTCATAAATCTCTTCCGGTTCAACATCTTCAAATTCTTCTGTTTTTTCTATTTCTTCTTTCTTTATTTCATCTTCATCTTTATCTTTTTTTCTTTTAAAAAAATTAAACATTTTACCTCCCCTATATTGCGTTTGACAGCTTCATGGATACTAATTTTGTTACACCCTTTTCTTCCATTGTGGCTCCGTAGAGTGTGTCGGCGTATTCCATGGTGCCCTTTCTGTGTGTTATTACAATAAACTGTGTTTCCTTGGATATTTCTCTTAAATAGTGAGAAAATCTGTTGATGTTTGAATCATCCAATGCCGCCTCAATTTCGTCCAGGATACAAAATGATGTGGGTTTCGTCTTAAGTATCGAAAACAACAGGGCAATGGCTGTGAGAGCCTTTTCTCCTCCTGACAGAAGCGAAATTTTGCTGAGCTTCTTTCCGGGCGGCTGGACTGCAATTTCTATGTTGGAGTTCAGAGCATCCGTCTCGTCCTCCAAATATACGTCGCCGCTTCCACCGTTGAACAGTTTTTTAAATACATCGTTGAATTTAGCTCTGATATTTGCAAATTCTTCAACAAACTTGTCATTCATCTGTACTTCCAGCTCCTTGATTACTTCCTTCAGCTTATCCTTTGCATCTATTAAATCCTT
>JAFACY010000297.1 GCA_023425285.1 Bacillota bacterium | reverse complement strand
AATATTTATCGTAAAATTGCCGCGTAAGAGTATCAAGATTCTTCTTAACGGGTCTAAATACCTTGTTGGGCTTCATTTCCCCGCTTTTATCAGTGAATCTGAATACCGGCATGATGTGATTTACATCTATGGCTTCAGATGATTTTATAAATACGGTTACTATTTCAACCTCGCTTCTTTCAAAGGCAGCCGTGACATAATAATTTTTGTCGTTTAAACCGTTTGATTTTCTTTCGTAAAAGGTGGTGTGGACATTGATTCCGTTGTAAATTTCATCATATTCACCGGTTATTTTAAATTCGGTATTTTCACGTATGCCCTTGTTGCCGTAGCTGTTGTATGTATTAACTGAATCCAAAGTATCAGTAAAGTCGTCATACAACACATCAACAACAATATTGTCTGATTCAAATCTGCTTTTTACGCTTACTATGTCTTCATTCAGACTCAGGGTATCTAACAGCACTATTGCATATCCGTAAGGGCAGTTTGTATATATGTTATATCCGTCGGAATAAGCAGAAAGTTTTGTAACGCCTGTATCAGACACATTAACCTCTGATGTCTGATTTTCATATACTGAAAAATCATTCGGTTCGGATTTTTTTTCAAAATAATTTTCAGAAAATAAATATACAAATATACCGGCTATTACCGATAATGTTATCGTTAAAAACGTCTTTAATTTCATTATTACCTCGTTAATGCTTTATTCATATTTAGTATTAATTTGCAAATCTCTTTTTATTCTTACATTGTTTTCCAATGAAAAAAATCTTAAAATGTACGATGAATATATTGTAGCAGACAACAATTGTCTTTGTGTGCATAAGGAACCAAAGTTTGACTGTTGTAATCACATATATGTGATGCTATAATCGTGGACATATGTAAGAGGTGCAGTTGTGAATGAAATAGATGTATTGGTTAAAAATGCCAAAAATAACGAAAATGCAATGAATAATTTAATTATTCAATATGAGAATTTTATACTGAGATGTGCATCTGTTGCATCTCGCGGCTACATTTCTAAAAGCGATGATGAATGGTCAATTGCTTTGGCTGCTTTTACGGAAGCTGTAAGGAAATATTCCTCAGATAAGGGAAGTTTTATAAATTTTGCGGAGCTTGTAATAAGAAGAAGAATAATAGATTATATAAGAAGTAAATCAAGATTTATGCCTGAAATCGTTGTGAAACCGTCCATATTTGATTCTGAAACAGAAGACGAGCATGATTATGCCATGCAGTCAGAAATTGCGAAAAAGGTTGTGTCTGAAGAGGACAACGCCTTAAAGATGGAGATACATCTTATAAATGAGATATTTGAAGAATATGGCTTTTCGTTTATGGATTTGACAGAATACTCACCAAAAGCAGGTAAAACCAAGAAAGCGTGTGCGAAAGCGATTGTTTTTATGATTAAAAATCCTATATTGGTAAGCGAAATGAAAATAAAAAAGCAGCTTCCTTTAAATTTGATTGAAAAGAGCACAAAAATACCCCGGAAATTATTGGAACGTCACCGAAAATATATAATAGCTGCAGTAGAGATAATGACAGGAGATTTTCCATATTTGTCGGACTATATGGCATACATTCGTGAGGAGTTAAAAAAATGAAGGCAGTAGTTGTAGAAGTTAAAAATAAGTTTGTAGCTGTTTTATCCGATGATGGTTGTATATTAAAAATCAGAAACAAAAATTATACTATCGGACAGGAAATAAAGCTTGGGAATAATCTTAAATATCTTAGATTTGCAGCTTCGGCGGCAGCATGCTTTGTATTGTTTGCAACTCCCGTATGGGCATATTTAACTCCATATTCATACGTGAGTTTGGATATCAATCCGTCCTTTGAATTTTCTGTAAACAGATTTGACAGGGTTCTTCAGGTTAAGGCAATCAATGATGATGTACATAATACAGCAGATAAAATTGATGTTTCAAAGCTTAAGAACAAGGAAATCGGAGAAGCCGTAAAAGATGTGATAACTGAATTAAAAGGGCAGGGATATTTAAACAATTCCGGAGAAGACGGAATAGTGGTTGCCGCATCAAGTAAAAGTCAGATAAAAACGGATAAGCTCACAACAACACTGAAACTTGCCGTAGAAGAAGAAATAAAGGTTAGATCAGGTAATGAAAAAGTTATGCTTGCAGCTGCGGCACCAAACATACCATTGGAAAGAGCTGTTGTTGATGAAAAAACCGAAGAAAGTGTAAAATCCGAAGATGTTGTAAATACTGATGAAAATAAAAAAAATGAAATAAAAGAACATAGCAAAGAAGATAATAAGCAGGCTAAGGAAGAGAACAAGGAAAAGCCGATAAAGGAAAATAAGAAGGAAGAACAAAAGGAACAGAAGTCAGAAGAGGATAATAAAAATAAGAGTAAAAAAAAGGACAGAAAAGATAAAGATTTTAATGTTGAAGTAATTAAAGTGAGTAAGGAAATGATTGATAAAGCGAAAAATAACGGAGTGACACCGGGCAAGATGGAATTGATAGAAAAGCTTCAGTTAAGCGCTCAATCAGCAGGCAAGTCTATAGAGAGTGAGCAGTGGCTTGCTAAGTCTGTTAAAGATATCATGGAAAAGACAAAGGAATATGAAAAAATAGCAAGGTGCGAAGAAAACAACAAGAAAAAGGACAATGAAACTGATAAGTCTGAAAAAAGGGATGACAAGTCCGATAAAAAAGATGATAAATATGAAAAAAGGGATGACAAATCCGATAAAAAAAATGACAGATATGAAAAAAATGACGATAAATCTGATAAAAGTGATAACAAATCAAACAAGGATTCAGACAAAAAAAATAATGATGGAAAGTCAAAATCCAGATAAAAAAGAAATTAAACGATCCTAATTTCAGCGAAATACAGGATTTTCAGCAATCTAAATTGACAAGCGTTTAAACGTATAGTATCATAATTAATGCAGGCAAGAACCTGTGGGACAATTGTTCCACAGGTATTTTTTGCACTTGCAGTATAAACGGCTGACATGGAATCAAGGTCATCTGTTTTACAGAGGTGGATTATGATAGAAGTAGGAATAAGCAGTCTGACTAAATTATATAGTACGAACAGAATATTTGAAAATGTTACATTTGATGTTAAAACAAAGGACAGAATCGGATTAATAGGGCGCAACGGCACAGGTAAGACGACGCTTTTAAAAATAATAGCAGGTCATGAGGATTATCAGGGCGGTCAGGTATTTATGAAAAAGGGCTTGACTGTGGGATATTTGAGTCAGATACCAAATTATGAAGATAATAATACTGTACTGGATGTGTTGAATGAAGCATTTGAAAATTTGCATGCAATAAAAAAGGAAATGGATGAAATAGAAAAAGCATTTGATTGTTTAACAGGTGATGAGCTTCAAAATGCAATATATAAATACAGCTCGCTTCATGATTCCTACGAGCTGTCCGGCGGTTATACAATCAATGAAAAGATAAACAGAATATTATATGGTCTGGAAATATCCGAAAACATGCAGAGGATGGAGTTCAACAAATTAAGCGGCGGAGAAAAAACAAAGGTTGTCTTGGGTAAAATTTTGCTTGAGGAACCCGAGCTTCTTCTGCTGGATGAGCCATCAAATCATCTGGACATCAAGTCTGTTGAATGGCTTGAAGGATATTTGAGTACATATGGCGGGACAATTGTGGCAGTATCCCATGACAGGTATTTTCTTGACAGAGTTGTCAATAAAATTGTTGAGTTTGATTCGGACGGTGTACAAATATACTTTGGAAATTATTCAAAGTATGTTGCCGAAAAGGAACTCAGATTTTTACAGGCAATGAAGGAATATGAAAATCAGCAGAATAAAATTAAAAAGATGGAAGAGCAGATACAGAGATACCGCATATGGGGAGAGATGCGTGACAGCGACAAAATGTATAAAAGGGCGAAGGAACTGGAAAAGCGTCTCGAAAAAATCGACAGGATGGATAAACCATTTATAGACAAAAGAACTGCCAACTTTAAGATAAACTCTATGGAAAGAACGGGAAAAGAGGTCGTTAAAGTTGAAGGTATCGGAAAAGCATACGGCAAAAAGCTGTTCAGAGATGTAAGCTTTACGCTTTTTTTCAATGACAGCATGTGTATATTGGGAGAAAACGGAGCAGGTAAATCAACCATATTGAAAATAATACTGGATGAAATTCAACCTGATTCTGGAAGTGTGAAGATAGGCTCAAACGTTAAAATTGGATATTTGTCTCAGGAAGTCAGCTTTGACAACGAGGATATTTCCATAGTCGATTATTTTTCGTATCATTATGGTATTCCTCTCAGAGAGGCACGTATGGAGCTGGCAAAAATATTGTTTACCGGAGAGGATGTATTTAAACGCATAAGCACCTTGTCCGGAGGAGAAAAATCAAGGCTGAAGCTGGGCATGTTAATGTATGAAAATGTCAATACGCTGATACTGGATGAGCCCACCAACCACTTGGATATAGAATCGAGGGAGGTACTGGAGGAAAGCCTGATTAATTATGACGGTACCTTGCTTTTTGTATCCCATGACAGATATTTTGTGGATAAAATAGCAACATGTATAGGTGAACTGGAAAATAAGAAGTTCAAGCTGTATAATTTTGATTATGAGGGATATAAACAGGAGAAACAAAGAGTAGCGGACAGCATACAAAATGTGTCTCCGGAAATAAAAAAGGAAAAAATTTTTTCACAAAACAAAGAAAACATGTTGAAGAAAAAGGAAGAGCAAAAAGCCAGGGAAAAGATGCAAAGAGATTACATAAAGCTTGAAAACCGTATATTGGATACGGAAAATAAAATAATGGAGCTTGAAAATATTTTGAATTCAAATTCTGATGAATATGATCTTGACAGATACAATACTGTTTACAATGAATATACACTTTTAAAAGAAGAAACAGAGAAAATGTATATTGATTTAGAAAGACTGCACATAGAAATAGAAGGGGAATAAGGGGAAGATGATTAATTTTTTGTTTAAAAGCTTTGTAGAGGACTATGAAAATGTAAAGGACCCAAGTGTGAGAGAATCCTACGGTATACTTGGAAGCGTGGTTGGTATAATTGCTAATGCTGCCTTGAGTATTTCCAAAATTGCCATAGGTACTATTTTCAGCAGCATATCTATAGTTGCGGACGGAGTTAACAATTTATCCGATACAGGATCCTCCGTTGTTACTTTAATAGGATTTAAAATTTCAGGTAAGCCGGCAGATAAGGAGCATCCTTTCGGTCACGCAAGGATGGAGTATCTTACGGGGCTTGCAGTAGGTGTGATTATAATTCTCCTGGGAGTTGAGCTTATTAAATCCTCCTTTGACAAAATAATGCATCCCGAACAGCTTAGTTTTTCGTGGGTGATGGTTTTTGTGCTTGTTTTATCCATCGCAATCAAGCTTTGGCTGAGCCGGTTCAATTTTAAGCTTGGGGAGAGAATATCTTCGACCGCAATGAAGGCATCGGCTTCAGATGCAAGAAATGATGTGATATCAACAGCTGCAGTACTGATATCAATTTTAATATTCAGGTTTACGGGATACACAATCGACGGATACATGGGTGTAATCGTAGCTATGTTTATACTGTATTCCGGTATTTCCATACTTAAGGATATATTAAATCCCTTGCTTGGAGAAATGCCGAATTCTGATTTTATTGAATCCATAGAAAATAAAATATTGTCATATGAAGGCATCATTAATATTCACGACCTTGTAGTTCATAACTATGGTCCCGATCGCTATTTTGCAACCGTACATGCCGAGGTTGATGCAAACGAGGACATATTGAAGTGCCATGACGTGATAGACAATATCGAAAGAGATTTTGCAAGAGAACTGGATATTAATCTGGTCATTCATCTGGATCCCGTCATAGTTGATGATAAGGAAACAAATCATCTGAGGAGTATGACCGAAAAAATAGTGAAGCAAATTGACGAAAAATTATCCATACACGATTTCCGGTTAGTAAAGGGTGAAACGCATACAAATTTAATTTTTGATGTACTGGTTCCCGTTGGTTTTGAGATGAAAATGAATGAGCTTGTCAATAAAATAGAAAAGAATATACAAAAGGAAGACAGCAAATATTATGCTGTTGTAACCCTTGACAGGAACTACGTTTCGACACATATTAATGATGTGAAGTTGTAGCTTGTTTTATAGCAATAAAATAAGCTATAACTTCATTATTTTGAAGTTAAATAAATTAAAAATGGATAAAAACGATAGATAATAAGGTGAAATTAATCTTTTATTATTGTAAAAATATGTTATAATTAACTCAAATGAAAAGAGGTGACTGTATGCTATTTACGGAAACTATGTCTATGGGAGAAAGGTTTATAAACTCTCTGGCCATAACCATTTTAGGGATGAGTGTTGTATTTGTAGTATTAATTATCATTGCCTATTCTTTGGAGTTATTGAGAATAATATTCAAAGAAAAAAATACAAAAGAAAATCAGGTGCTGAAAAATGTTGCAGAAACGACAAATGTCCGGAATCTGATGCCTGCAACACAGGAAAATGTTGAAGATATCGACTTGCTGTTACTTATTACAGCGGCGGTTGCTGCTGAAGAAGATTCTTCAACGGATGATTTTTTTGTAAAATCTATAAAGCCGCTGGTTCAAAAGGATACCATCTGGGCATCCGCCGGAAGACAGCAAAATATGTCTAAAAAAATGTAAATAAGGGAGAGCAATTATGAAGAGGTATTTAATAACAGTTAAAGGGATTTCTTATGAAGTCGAAGTTGAAGAATTAAAAGGTCAGAGAGAAGCTGATTCCGTTAAAATAGCAGTACAACCGGAACCGGTGGTTACAAAGATTGTTGAAGAGAAAAAAGCAGCACCTGCTCCTGTGACAGCACCTGCCGACAGCTCTAAGAGCATTACATGTCCTATGCCTGGAACCATCCTGAAGATTATGGTAAGACCGGGAGACGTGGTAAAAAGAGGAGATGTACTAGTTATATTAGAAGCTATGAAAATGGAAAATGAGATATTTGCTTCTGCTGATGAAGTCGTTGATTCAGTAAAAGTAACTGAAGGGTCTACAGTCAATACGGGAGACGTGTTAGTAACCTTTAAATAACGGCAGAAAGCGGGGAAATATAATGTTAAATACTTTAATGACAGGATTGAAGCAATTTTTTGAAAGCATGGGATTTGCGGCCATAACTCCCGGTCAGATAATAATGCTTATTGTTTCATTCGTACTATTATACTTAGCCATATCTAAAAAATTTGAGCCTCTTTTATTGCTTCCGATAGGTTTCGGAATGTTTTTGGCCAATCTTCCGCTTGCAGGACTGATGGCAGAACCGGTGGGGACCATCGGACAGGAAGGATTTCAGGCCGGAGGACTTTTATATTATTTATATCTGGGAGTTAAATTAGGAATTTATCCACCACTGATATTCATGGGTGTAGGTGCGATGACAGACTTTGGACCGCTGATAGCCAATCCGAAAAGTATACTTCTTGGGGCAGCAGCTCAACTCGGAATATTCACCGTGTTTATAGGAGCGACATTACTTAAATTTACGGGTCCCGAAGCAGCATCCATAGGAATTATAGGGGGAGCGGATGGTCCTACGGCAATATTTTTAACATCCAAGCTTGCGCCGCATTTATTGGGTCCCATAGCGGTTGCAGCATATTCATATATGGCTCTTGTTCCTATTATTCAACCTCCGATTATGAGAGCTCTTACAACTAAGGAAGAGCGAAGCGTTGTTATGGAACAGCTAAGACCCGTATCCAAGAAAGAAAAAGTAATATTCCCGATTTTTGTTACCGCTCTGGTATCATTAATATTACCTTCGGCGGCACCTTTAGTTGGCATGCTCATGTTAGGAAATCTCTTAAGAGAGTCGGGAGTGACGGAGAGATTATCAAAGACCGCACAAAATGAATTGATGAATATAGTCACAATATTCCTGGGAGTTACCGTTGGTGCAACCGCAAATGCGGAAACATTCCTCAAGCCGCAGACACTTATGATAATTGCATTAGGATTATTGGCATTCAGCTTTGGAACGGCAGGAGGAGTATTGTTAGGAAAGCTCATGTATAAATTAACGGGCGGAAAGGTAAATCCTCTGATCGGTTCTGCAGGAGTATCTGCTGTACCGATGGCAGCACGTGTTTCGCAGGTTGTCGGACAGGAAGAAAACCCGAGCAATTTCCTTCTGATGCATGCAATGGGACCGAATGTTGCCGGAGTTATAGGGTCTGCCGTTGCGGCCGGATTATTGCTATCGATATTTGGATAATATACTTTGACAATCGAAATGTTTTTGTTGTATTTATTGTGATAATCTGCTAAAATTTAATAAATAGATTTTATTATATCATATGTATTATATTAGGAGGCTTTATGATTACACATAAAATTCATGTTGGTCTATCAACGACATATGAAAAGGTTATAACTCCGGCAGATTCGTATATAACAAAATCAGTACAAATTGAAAACTTAATGTCAACTCCTGCATTGCTTTCAACTGTGATCGAAATATCCTGGAACATGCTGAAACCATATATTCCATCAGATTGTATTACGGTTGTCAACGATTTCAAATCAAGCCATTTTCAGCCTACAATGGTGGGAGAAAAGGTTGTGTTTAAAATGACTGTTGATAATGTTAACAATAACAGAATCACAATGTCTTTTTCAGGCTTTGACGACAAGGGTGAAATTTGCATAGGAACTCTTGACAAGGTAATAGTAGTAAAAGATAAACTTATAGAAGATGCAGTGAAAAGAGTAAGACTATAGTAAAATAAGAGAACAATAGCACAACGATCGGTTAACAATTGGAGAACTATAGAAAAAGGACGCAGTGATGCGTCCTTAAATTATGTTATCATACTGTTATCTTTTGCCGCTGCAGCCTAATACATTTCTTATCTTGTGTGCAACCATATCCCTTATGGCTGTTCTTGCAGGTCCCAGGTATTTTCTGGGATCAAATTCAGATGGGTTCTCAATAAAAAGCTGTCTGATGCATGCAGTCATTGCCAATCTTAAATCCGTATCAATGTTAATTTTACATACACCCATCTGAGCAGCACGTCTCAGCATTTCCTCCGGCACTCCTGCTGCCCCCGGTATTTCACCGCCGTATCTGTTGCAAAGCTCAACAAATTCTTTTGGAACAGACGATGCACCATGAAGCACTAAGGGGAAGTCAGGCAATAATCTTTCGATTTTCTGCAATCTTTCAAAGTCCAAGCTGGGGTCACCCTTGAATTTATATGCTCCGTGGCTTGTGCCGATTGCAATTGCCAATGAATCAACACCCGTTCTTGCAACAAACTCTGCTGCCTGGTCAGGGTCAGTATATGTAGCATCCTTTGCACTTACATTGACAGCATCCTCAACTCCTGCTAATTTTCCCAACTCTGCTTCGACAACAACGCCCTTGCTGTGAGCATATTCAACCACCCTTTTTGTAAGAGCGATATTTTCTTCAAATGTATGTTTTGAGCCGTCAATCATAACCGAAGAAAATCCGTCATCAATGCATTGCTTGCATATTTCAAAATCTTCACCATGGTCTAAGTGCAGACAAATATCCAGACCCGAGTCCTCTATTGCTGCTTCGACAAGCTTTCTTAAATAAATCGGGTTTGCATACTTTCTGGCACCTGCGGATACCTGAAGTATAACCGGTGCGCTTTCCTGCTTTGCGGCATCAACGATACCCTGGATTATTTCCATATTGTTAACGTTGAAAGCACCAACCGCATAATTACCCTCATATGCTTTTTTAAACATTTCCTTGGATGTGACAAGAGACATTTTAAATCCTCCTAATATATAAAATCGAAACATGTTATACAATATGATTTATTATACTATAGACACATCGGAAACATCAATCAGTTTTTTGACCTTTGACATAAAACATAGAAAAATATAGTTATTAAAAGTAAATTGAAGATTTCATAGTAAATATTATTTTAATTGAAGAAAATAGGCTAAAATTGCGAAAAATGATACTTGAAAACAAAACTGCAAATAGGTATCATATACATTGTGAGTATTAGCACTCTAAGTCGACGAGTGCTAACAAAAATAGATGAATAATTACATAAAATAAATAGGAGGAGTTTAAAATGTCAGTAAAACCATTAGGCGAAAGAGTAGTAATAAAAATGGTGGAAGCAGAAGAAAAAACAAAAAGCGGTATAGTATTGCCGGGAACTGCAAAGGAGAAACCACAGGTTGCCGAAGTTCTTGCAGTTGGAGCAGGAATAACTTCTGATGAAAAGAAAAAGGATGAAATTAAGGTTGGAGATAAAGTAATTTTCTCGAAATTTGCAGGAACAGAAGTTAAGGTTGACGGAGAAGAATTGATTATAATTAAATTAGCTGATGTTTTAGCAGTTATAGAATAAAAATAAAGGAGAGATATCAGAAATGGCAAAAATAATAAAGTTTAACGAAGATGCGCGCCGCTCCATGGAAAAAGGCGTTAATGCATTGGCAGATACAGTAAAAGTAACATTGGGACCTAAGGGAAGAAACGTAGTATTAGCTAAAAGCTTTGGTTCACCTATTATTACAAATGATGGTGTTACAATTGCAAGAGAAATTGAATTAGCTGATCCATATGAAAATATGGGAGCGCAGTTAGTTAAGGAAGTAGCAACAAAAACAAATGATATAGCAGGAGACGGTACTACTACAGCTACATTATTAGCTCAGGCAATTATCAGAGAGGGCTTAAAGAACGTTGCAGCAGGCGCTAACCCTATGATACTTAAAAAGGGTATACAAAAAGCAGTTGAAGCTGCGGTTGCCGAGCTTAAAAATGCAACCAAGACAGTTGAAACTTCAGAAGAAATTGCTCAGATAGCTTCCATATCGGCAGGAGATGAAGAAATAGGAAAATTGATTGCTGATGCAATGGATAAGGTTGGTAAGGACGGAGTTATAACTGTTGAAGAATCAAAGACTATGGGAACAGAACTCACAGTGGTTGAAGGTATGCAGTTTGACAGAGGATACTTATCAGCTTACATGGTAACGAATACAGAAAAAATGGAAGCTGTTTTAGAGAACCCATATATTTTAATAACAGATAAAAAGATTTCAAACATTCAGGAAATTCTTCCTGTATTGGAACAAATCGTTCAGACAGGCAGATCACTTGTTATCATAGCTGAAGACATAGAAGGCGAAGCATTGGCAACATTGGTTGTTAATAAGCTGAGAGGAACATTTAACTGTGTTGCAGTTAAGGCTCCGGGATTTGGGGACAGAAGAAAAGAAATGTTGAGAGACATCGCTATATTAACAGGCGGACAGGTAATTTCTGAAGAATTGGGATATGACTTGAAGGAAGCTACAATAGATATGCTTGGTAATGCAGGGACAGTTAAAATAGACAAGGAAAACACTATAATTGTTAACGGTTCAGGCTCACAGGATGAAATTGCAGACAGAGTAAGACAGATAAAAGCTCAGTGGGAAGAATCAACCTCTGAATTTGACAAGGAAAAATTACAGGAAAGATTAGCAAAATTAACAGGCGGAGTAGCGGTTATCAACGTTGGAGCAGCTACAGAAACTGAAATGAAGGACAAAAAATTAAGAATAGAAGATGCTTTGAATGCTACAAGAGCAGCAGTAGAAGAAGGTCTGGTATCAGGCGG
This sequence comes from Bacillota bacterium, assembly GCA_023425285.1. Taxonomy (GTDB): domain Bacteria; phylum Bacillota; class Clostridia; order Tissierellales; family Sedimentibacteraceae; genus Sedimentibacter. Next base: position 801 of record JAFACY010000297.1, on the reverse strand, counting down.
CGGAGTTGCACTTTTGTCAACTACAAAGGTTGTTGCACAAATTGCTGAAACATTGACAGGCGACGCTAAGACAGGTGCTAAGATTATAGAAAAGGCTTTGGAAGAGCCTGTAAAACAAATCGCTGCAAATGCAGGACTTGAAGGATCTGTAATAGTTGAAAAAGTTAAGAACAGTGAAAAAGGTATCGGTTTTGATGCATTGAACGAAAGATACGTAAACATGATCGAAGCAGGTATCGTTGACCCGACTAAGGTTGTGAGATCAGCTCTTCAAAACGCATCAAGCGTGGCTTCAATGCTGTTGACTACTGAAGCTGCGGTTGTTGATGAACCGAAGGAAGAAGCACCGGCTATGCCTCCGATGGGCGGAATGGGCGGAATGATGTAAAAATCCCACATATAAATATAAACCTCTTAAAAACTCATTGAATTTTTAAGAGGTTATTTTTATTTTCAAATAATTATCATTATGATATAATTACATAAATATTACTTGCTACAATAAATCGAAGTAGGTGAAATCGATGTACAATTTATCCAATATTTCTGACACGGTTCAGAAATACGCAAAGATAACTGCAAAAATAGTCAAGGTTGACGTTGAGGTGGTAAACAGAGATCTCGTAAGAATTGCAGGAACGGGAATCTTCAGCGAGAGAATAAATGAGGATGTATCCGAAAATTCTCATGTCTACAAAAATGCAATAAAGACGGGTGAGCTTCAGATAATAAGAGAGCCCGGCAGGGACGAAAGATGCAGAAATTGTAAAATTAAAAATGAGTGTAATGAAACCTTTGAAA
>JAFACY010000209.1 GCA_023425285.1 Bacillota bacterium | reverse complement strand
GATGAAATAGTTGTTGACAGGACAGGCAAACTAAATTATATTAATATGTATGTGCAACAGCAAAAATAGTTGACAAATGTGTTGTAATTTGTTAAAATCTATATTTGCAAGAGCCGCGCGGATCAGGTTTAAACTATGGAGTACCTGCAATGGCGAGACTGGGAAGAGGAGGTAATTTTATGTACGCAATCATTGAAACAGGTGGAAAACAATATAGAGTGCAAGAAGGCGATGTTATAAGAGTTGAAAAACTTAACATAGCTGACGGTGAAACAGTAAAATTTGATAAGGTTTTACTTGTTGCCGAAGAAGGAAAATTAAACGTTGGAAAACCATATGTTGACGGCGCAGTAGTTGAAGGCTTGGTTGAAAACCAGGGAAAAGCTAAGAAAATAATAGTTTTCAAATATAAAGCTAAAAAAGACTACAGAAAGAAACAAGGCCATCGTCAACCATATACTCAGATTAAAATTGAGAAAATAGTTGGATAATTATGATTACAGTTTCCGTATATAGAACCAAGGAAGAAATAAGCGGTTTTATAGTTGAAGGACATTCAGGATACGCCGAAGAAGGAATGGACATAGTATGCGCATCAGTTTCCATTTTATCGTATACAGTTCTTAATTCGATTAACCTAGTTGCCGGTATTGAGCCGGAGGATATAGACTATGAGGTCGAGGAGGACATTGGTCTGATGAGTGTCAGAACATTAAAGAATAATGATAAAACTGATGTAATATATAGAAGTTTCGTAGTAGGTATAGAATTATTACTGGCAGATTACAGTCAATATATTACACTTAAATTTGAGGAGGTGTAAACATGTTTTTAAAATTAAACTTACAGTTATTCGCACATAAAAAAGGTGTTGGTAGCTCTAAAAACGGTCGTGACAGCAATTCCAAAAGGTTGGGAGTTAAGAGAACTGACGGTCAATTTGTATTAGCAGGAAACATTCTTGTTAGACAAAGAGGAACTAAGCTTCACCCGGGATTAAATGTTGGTATCGGAAGTGATGATACATTATTTGCAAAAGTTGACGGAAAAGTTAAGTTCGAAAGAAAAGACAAGCAAAGAAAGCAAGTAAGTGTATATCCTTATGAATTAGAAGCATAAAACAATGTACCTACCTTTACGGTAGGTTTTTTGTATATAGGAAAGGGGACACACCCCTAAGTAGGGATAGTCTCTGAGGTAAGGCTTAGGGGAATGTCCCCAATAGAAAAGTGAGGAAAGTATGTTTATAGACATAGCAAAAATCAGTGTTAAGGCCGGCAAAGGCGGAAACGGCAGCGTTGCTTTCAGACGTGAAAAATATGTACCAATGGGCGGACCTGACGGCGGAGACGGCGGAGACGGGGGAAGCATCATTTTAGAAGCCGATGAGGGTCTGAGGACACTGATGGATTTCAGATATAAAAGGCATTATCAGGCAGAAAACGGAGAAGACGGAAGAGGAAAAAAACAGTACGGATCAGACGGCAAGGACCTCGTATTAAGGGTACCTACCGGGACGTTGGTTAAGGATGAAGAAACAAATATTATACTTGCGGACTTAAAAACTCACGGACAGCAATTTGTTGTTGCAAGAGGCGGCAGAGGCGGAAAAGGAAATACAAGATTCAAAAATTCCATAAGACGTACTCCGCGCTTTGCAGAGCCGGGAACAAAGGGCGATGACAGGGAAATAATTCTTGAACTGAAGCTCCTTGCGGACGTTGGCTTAGTCGGCTTTCCTAATGTGGGAAAATCAACCATACTTGCCACGATAACCAGTGCCAAACCCAAAATTGCAAATTACCACTTCACAACCCTTAAGCCGAATTTGGGAGTTGTAAGTATAGGAGAAGGTCACAGCTACGTTCTTGCTGACATACCCGGTCTTATTGAGGGTGCATCCGAGGGAGCAGGCTTGGGTCTTGAGTTTTTAAGACATGTGGAAAGAACGAGGCTTTTGCTTCATGTAATTGATGCGTCCGGACAAGAGGACAGAGATCCCGTTGAGGATTTTTATAAAATAAATGAAGAGCTGAAGCAGTACAGTGATAAGCTGATAGATAAATCGCAGATAATAGTGCTCAACAAAATCGATTTGCCTGAGGCTCAGGAAAATTTAGAAAGAATCAAAAAAGAATTTTCAGATAAATATGAAATCATAGAGGTTTCGGCGGCTACGGGTGACGGGCTTGATTTGTTAAAGAAGCGTGCATATGAAAGATTGACTCAGATTGAAGAGGAAATTGATTTTGTTGACGAACAGGAAGTTGAAAGCTTCTATGACAGAAAGGAACGAGATACCATCATTGTAACCAAGGAAGAGGATTATTATCTTGCAGAGGGTGATTTCCTTGAGAGATTGGTTGATTCAACCAACTTTGATGATTTTGAATCCTTCAGTAACTTCCAGAAGGTTTTAATAGACAAGGGCGTTATAGAAAGACTGAGAGCACTTGGTGCAACAGAAGGAGATTTAATAAATGTCTGCGGAGTTGAGTTTGACTTCGTGGATTAAAGGAGAAAATATGCTAACAGGAAAGCAAAGAAGCTATTTGAAGTCAATGGCCAACGGTATAGATTCAATAATGCAGATCGGAAAGGGCGGCGTAACAGAAAATGTTATAAAGCAAATCGATGATGCATTGACAGCCAGAGAATTGATTAAAATAAGCGTATTAAACAACAGTATGCTCGAAGCCAAGGAAACTGCCAATGAAATAGCAGAGGCTGTAAGAGCGGAATATGTGCAAAGCATAGGCAATAAATTTGTTTTGTACAGACAGTCTAAAGAAAAAATAATAGAATTACCATAGCATGGGGGGATTATCCCCCCAATGTTACATCCTGAGCGTTATACCATTTCATTGCTTTATGAAATTGTTCCGGTGTGAAATCAGGCCACATATCATCAATTGTATAAATATCTGAATAAACAGATTGAACCGGAAGAAATCCCGACAATCTTTTTCTGCCTCCCCATCTCAAAATCAGGTCAATTCTCGAAATATCCCTTGAGTGAAGACCGTCCATTATTGTTCTGCGGTCTGATGTACTTACGTTAATACTTGATATATCCCAGTCCCACCCATAATTCACTAAAAAATTAACCTTTGTTCCGCCGCTTCCTATATTTGTTCTTGTGGTATATTTTAATAATTCATTAGGAAATACGGATGATTTGGTATTACCAAGGACAAGCAGCGACACATTTTCTTTTGCAATTATATTGACTGCATCAACGCATGCCTTTACAAAGGATTCGATCTGAACCCTGGGTCTTTTGCAGTTGTCGGTGGTAAAGCCGTAATATGTAATTTCTTCAATCCCATATTCCTGTGCTAATTTCAAGGCTGCAAGCCCCGGGTCAAGACCATAATAGTAACCGTCCTGTTTATTTAGCCCCTTATCCTGTGCCCACCTTCTGTTCCCGTCAGGTATGAGACCTATATGTCTTGGTGTCCGCATATAAACACAACCTTTCTATGTAATATTGGTATTATTTACAATAATGGCGCAATTATTCCAAGCACAATTTGAATATATTTAAATATAATAAAACTACCAATGATAGGAAGGGCGACACATCCCTTATATAGGGATAGTCTATGAGGATAGGGGAAATGTCCCCGTAAGAAGGAGGTGAAATGATGATAAAAGGAATATTGTTTGATAAGGATGGAACCTTAATAGATTTTTCCTTATGGATAGATGCGACGGTCAACACAATTAAAAAGCTTATGAATGAATATGGCATAGAGGACGATAATATTTTTTGCGAGCTTAAAAAATCTATAGGCATAAAGGGAAATACCGCTGAACCGTTTGGAGCATTGGCGAACAGATCTCATGAGGATGTGGCGGCTGAGCTTCATTTTGTGTTGAGTAAGTACAGAGATATAGAATTAGAGCCGTTTAAGAAGCATGTGATCGAGATAATCAGAGACGAGGTTTTAAGTGATGAAGTTAAATATAAGCCATTGGCTGATATTATGGCTTTGTATGAGCATCTGAGCTCCAAAGGTATTAAAATGGGGCTTGCGACGGCGGATTCATATCAGTCGGCAATGCACATGATCGACAGACTGATGCTTCATAATGCCTTTGACTTTGTAGGCTCCAATGACGGTGTTATGAAATTGAAGCCTCACAAGGATGTGTGCGAAAGATTCTGCAGTATGTACGGATTAAAGCCTGAAGAGGTTGCCATAGTTGGAGACTCATATTATGATATGATGTTTGCCAAAAACTCCGGAGCCATAGGTGTCGGTGTTTTGTCGGGAGTGAGCTGTAAAATTAATTTGAAGGATGTAAGTGATGTTATAATACCTTCCGTTAATTCGCTTTTTGATGATGAAGTTCTTTGCTCTCTGGATGAGGAAAGCTACGAAACAAGAGAATTGTGGACAGCATAATCTTATGAATTGCTTTTATAATTCATGAGATATTTTTTTCTCAAATTTAGTCATAATTTAGTATAAACGGGGAATATTATGTATATATAACGTAAGGGGAGAGAATTATGAACGAATTTGAGAAAATAAAAGAAATGTACGATAACGGCTTCAGGTGTATAAGGTATGACGATATCAAGGACGGAGAAATGTCCATATATTTTAAGAACTTTGAAAGTGAAGAGTCTGAGGCAATGAGGGTAAAGGGATTTGAACAAAAAATGCAAATAAAGAATTTTATAAACCGGAATTCTATGAAATAAATATACAAAGACAATTGTCATTCAGAGATACTGCGGATAATCTTAAAAACAGCAGCGCTCAGAATGACATTATTTTTGCTTATTATTAGCTTGTATTGGCAGTCCGTATATTATATAATTATATATTATAGAATTTGCGGAGGAGCAATGAGTACAGCAGATAAATTATTTATAAATATGTGCAAGGATATACTTACAAACGGTGTTTGGGATAATGATTATGATGTAAGACCTAAATGGGAGGACGGAACTCCGGCTCATACGATCAAGAAGTTCGGCATAGTTAACCGATACGATTTACAGGAAAGCTTTCCTTTATTGACGCTGAGAAAAACAAACTTTAATGCTGCCGTTGATGAACTATTGTGGATATGGCAGAAAAAATCAAACAACGTCAATGATTTAAACAGCCGCATATGGGATGCATGGGCGGATGAAAGCGGTTCGATAGGTAAGGCTTACGGTTATCAGCTGGGTATAAAGCACAAGTATAAAGAAGGGGAGTTTGATCAGGTCGACAGAGTTATATTTGATTTGAAAAATAACCCGACAAGCAGAAGAATCATGACGAACATATATAATTTTCAGGATCTTCACGATATGCATCTGTATCCGTGTGCTTACAGCATGACATTCAATGTGTCCGGCGATAAGTTAAACGCCATATTGAATCAGCGTTCGCAGGATGTTCTGGCAGCTAATAACTGGAATGTTGTCCAGTATTCGATCTTAGTACATATGATGGCACATATAAGCGGTCTGAAGGCAGGAGAGCTGGTGCATGTCATAGCAGATGCACACATATACGACAGACATGTTCCCATAATAGAAGAGCTTATAGAGCAAAAAGAACATGAAGCACCTGTTTTAACGATTGATAAAAATATTGATGACTTTTATAAATTCACGGTGGACAGCTTTAAATTATCTGATTATGAATATAATCCATT
>JAFACY010000196.1 GCA_023425285.1 Bacillota bacterium | reverse complement strand
GATTGATATTTATCCAATTTTTCTCTTTCTTCCGCAACTACATTTTCGGGAGCCTTGCTCATAAACTTTTCATTATTGAGCTTATTGATTACCCTGTCAAGCTCGCCCTGCAGTCGTGCTTTTTCCTTTTCAAGTCTTTCCTTTTATTTTTAATAATCAATCAGGTCTGAAAGAGGTAAATATATTTCTGTTCCGTCAATTACTGATGATGCCGTATCCTCACCAATCATTGATTTGTCGGTAACCACCTTGATTTCCGTAATGTTAGCCAGTGTTGCAAAATGAAGGGCATTAGACTCAATATATTCCTTTATTCCTTCTTTGGAAGGAACAAATATCGCTCTTGCCTTTCTTGAAGGTGCAACGTTCATTTCAGCTCTTGTGTTACGTATGCTTCTTACGGCTTCCATGATAAATTCCATGGTATCTTCCGCTTCTTCGAAGCTTTCACCTTCGTTGTAGAACGGCCACTGCTCTTTCACTAATCTGTTATCAACGTTCGGTAAATATGACCAGATTTCTTCTGTTATGAACGGCATGAACGGATGAAGCAATTTAAGCATGTTCTTCAACACCTTGATTAATACAAATCTTGCAGTGTCCTTATCCACACCTTCTTCGCCGTACAATCTCGGCTTGACAATTTCAATGTACCAGTCACAGTATTCATTCCATATAAAATCATAAACTCTTTGCGCAGCCATACCAAGTTCAAATTTATCTAAATTATCAGTAACTTCTTTAGCCGCCTTGTTTACTCTTGATATAATCCACTTATCTTCTGTTTTATAGTTAGCTGCAGCCACGGATTCATCTATTAAATCACCGTCAATGTTCATGAGAACAAATCTTGATGCATTCCACAGCTTGTTGGCGAAGTTACGGCTTGATTCCAGTCTGTCATTATTAAATCTTGTATCATTTCCCGGAGATATGCCCGTCATAAGCATAAATCTCAGAGCATCAGCACCGAACTGATCTATTACCTCAAGAGGATCAATACCGTTTCCTAAGGATTTACTCATTTTCCTTCCTTCGGCATCTCTCACCAGACCGTGTATAAACACATGTCTGAAGGGTGATTCTCCCGTTGCTTCCAAAGCCGAAAACACCATACGAACAACCCAGAAGAATATTATATCGTATCCTGTTACCAATACGTCCGTAGGATAGAAATATTTCATATCCTCTGTTTCATGAGGCCACCCCAATGTTGAGAACGGCCAAAGTCCCGAAGAAAACCAGGTGTCGAGAACATCCTCATCCTGCTTTATGTTTGTGCTGCCGCATTTAGTGCATTTAGCGGGAGCTTCCTTCGCAACCATTATCTCACCGCATTCCTGACAATAGTATGCGGGTATTCTGTGACCCCACCACAATTGTCTTGAAATACACCAGTCTCTTATATTTTCCAGCCAGTGAGTGTATATTTTTGTAAAACGTTCCGGAACAAATTCAACCAGCTTATCCTTGTTTGCCTGAAGAGCAGGCTTTGCCAGCGGCTCCATCTTAACAAACCATTGATCTGATACTCTCGGCTCTATAATGTTGTGGCAGCGGTAGCATGTTCCGACATTGTGGTCAGTATCCTCCGTCTTTAACATAAATCCATTTTCTTCAAGGTCTTTAACAAATTGTTTTCTGCATTCATAACGATCCATACCGTTGTATTTACCCGCAACCTCGTTCATGGTTCCGTCTTCGTTCATACAGCTTATTTGCTCCAGGTTATGTCGTATACCGATTTCAAAGTCATTAGGGTCGTGGCACGGAGTTATCTTAAGAGCTCCCGTACCCTTTGTCATATCCGGATATTCGTCTCCTATTATGGGGATTTCTCTTCCTACCAGCGGAACGATAACCTTTCTGCCTATGAGATGCTTATATCTTTCATCATCAGGATGTGCCGCTATGGCAACGTCTCCGAATATTGTTTCGGGTCTTGTTGTTGCTATTATAAAAAACTCATCCGGATTATCAGCGAATGGATATTTTACGTAGTAATATTTGCCCGGTGTATCCTCGTATTCTACCTCTGCATCCGACAATGTTGTATGGCAGTCGGGACACCAGTTTATAATTCTGTTTCCTTTATATATAAGTCCTTTATTGTACAATGATATGAAGAATTCGATAACCGCATCGTTACAGCCCTCATCCATGGTAAATCTTTCTCTTGACCAGTCACAGGAGTTGCCTAACTTCTTTACCTGCTCAACTATTTTTCCGCCATACTCTTCTTTCCACTTCCATGCTCTTTTTAAGAATTCTTCTCTGCCTATATCTTCCTTGGTTTTTCCTTCTTCTTTTTTCAGCTTTTCAACCACCTTAACCTCGGTGGCGATGCTCGCATGGTCTGAGCCTGGCAGCCACAGAGCTTCAAAACCCTCCATCCTCTTCCATCTCGTCAGAACATCCTGCAGAGTCATATCCAGCGCATGACCCATATGAAGCTGACCCGTAATATTCGGAGGAGGCATAACAATGGTGAACGGCTTCTTATCTTTATTGATTTCCGCTTTAAAGCAGTCTTCCTCCATCCATGCACTGTAAATTTTTTCTTCAAATTCTTTCGGATTATACTTACTCGGTATATTGTTCATAACCATCATTCCTTTCTGTCCTTTATAGTTTGCAGGAACGGTTTTTCATTTCGTTCCCAATATATTATTGACACTTTTTTTACCGTTTTAATTACCCGAGGATATTCTTTTCTGCGGGATGTAACCCTCCAAAAATAACAAAAGGGCTTTCTCATCACAAAGGACGAGAAAACCCGCGGTACCACCTAATTTCCGTTTCCGGCTCTTAATTTATATAACGGCTTCAACCGTTTAATCTTACTGCTGCTTCAGATTAAATGCTCAAAAGCTACCTTCGATACAAATTGACTTATGAAGACTCTCAACCTATGATCTCCATTCTCTGTAAGTTTTAAGCACCTACTCCTCTTTTTCATCGCAAATTATTTAATTACATATCATGATATTAAATCTTTAAAGCTTTGTCAACAGGTTTTTATTATTAATTACGGAGCAAGCCTGTTTCTGTCTCTCGGGAAGGTTGATGCTTCTCTGACATTTTCCAGACCGAGGAGCATAGCGGTTATTCTTTCGAGACCTATTGCCAATCCGCCGTGTGGAGGCATGCCATGTCTGAATACGGACATGTATCCTTCAAAATTATCGGGATTAAGACCATGCTTAAGCATATTGTTCTTTAGTTTTTCACATTGATGAATCCTCTGCCCTCCCGTTGTTATTTCAAGACCTCTGAACAGCAGGTCAAAGCTGTGTGTTTCGTATTCTCCCGCAGGCATGGTGTACATGGGTCTTTTTGACTGGGGATAATGGGTCAGAAAAACAAAATCAGAATTGTATTTTTCCTTTACGTATCCGGATATAAGAGCTTCACCCTCGGGGTCTAAATCTCCATCAATATTATTCTTGCCGTATTGTGTTTTTAAAATCTGTATTGCCTCAGTAAGCTTTAATTTTGGGATTTCCATAGGAGCAACAGGTATATGAGCATCTAAAAGCTCAAGCTCCGCTCCGCATGTCTGAGTCATCTTCTCAATCATAAATCGCAGCAGTTCAGTTTCAAGCTCCATTATCTCGTACTCGCCCTCAATGAATCCCATTTCAAGGTCCAGACTGACATATTCGTTGAGATGCCTTTTCGTATCATGGCTTTCCGCTCTGTATACGTGTCCTGTTTCAAATACCCTCTCATATCCTGCTCCAACCATCATCTGCTTATAAAACTGCGGACTTTGAGCGAGGTATGCTTTTTTATCAAAGTAGTCCACAGTGAAAAGATTTGTTCCACCTTCAGTTCCTTCGGCTACAATTTTTGGCGTAAATATCTGTGTAAATCCCTGTTGTGTCAGATACTGCGAAAATCCTTGTGCCAGCGCTGCCTGAATTTTAAATATTGCGTTTATTTTTGGATTTCTCATGCTGAGCACTCTGTTGTTTAAAAGTACATCCAGATTTAACTCAAGGGCTTCCTTATTGATTTCTATGGGCAGATCTTCGGCAGTGGATATGATATTCAGTGCATGTACCTGTATTTCAACACCATCTTTAACTGACTCGTTTTTTACTGCCGTTCCTCTTAATTCAACAACACTTTCAAGCTTCAGCCCTTTTATTTCGATATCCCTCGTATCCACCACGCATTGGATTATCCCGCTTCTGTCCCTGACCAGCAAAAACGCAATTTTACCCATGCTCCTTATTCTGTGGAGCCATCCTTTTATTATGACTTCATTTCCTGTAAATTCTTTTGCTTCGCTTGCTAAAATTCTTTTCATAAAACATCCTCCTATTTTATAATAAAAATCTATAATAAAAAAAATCGCCCCTATGCAAGAGGCGATGACCGCGGTACCACTCTTATTAACCACATGCCAAAAATAATAAAAAGATGAAAGGGGAAAATAAAAGCTCACTTCATTTTAAGAAGTGAGCTGCCCACGGTACCATTCTTTTTAACTATTTCTGAACAAATAGTTCTCTTTATTTCCTGTAACGGAGAAATCCGGATTTCCCTACTTGCCATGCTTTCAGAAAATCAACTCCGGGAGGTCTTTCGGTATAATTCATCTCATCAGGCTTCCACCATCCCCGACTCGCTGCAGAGCTCCTGATACCTACTCTTCCCATCTCAGTAATTTATATTCTTAGTTAATATATGCTAATACAATAGCACTGTACCTCATATTTGTCAATGTGTATTTTATCGTCTGTCTTTAAGAAATTGCTGCGTACTTTTTGAAATTTATGTCTATATCTAACCTCCTTATTAAATCTTTAATACTTTGTCAACAAATTTTTATTATTACGGATGTTGCATTTTTCTCTGGGTAAAGGTCTGCCAAGAAAAAAACCTTGTGCATATTGAACTCCTAAGCAATATATGGTTTCAAGATCTTCTTTTTTTTCTATTCCTTCAATTATTAACTTAGAAGTACCAGAAAATAAATCTGCATAGCTTTTTACTATTTTCTGTTTTTGTGTATTAACAGATAAATTTTCTGAAAAATATTTATCTAGTTTGACAAATTCCGGTTCCAGCTCAACCCAATGGCGGATGGTAGAATATCCTGCCCCCATATCATCGATTGCAATTTTTATTCCCCTTCTTTTCAGTTCATTAATTATAGCCTTCATCTTTTCCCAATCGTTGATAGGCTCACTTTCCAGCAGCTCAAGTACAACAGGTATTCTTTGCGGTACATGTATGTCCCACCATGCTAAAAAATTCTCTTTTAATAGCGTTGATGGAAATATATTAATAAAAAGACAATGTAATTCTTCTATATATATATCTATTGCATTCTTTACTGATAACAGATCAAGTATGTTACGGCACCCTTTTTGTTCAGCATTTTTTAACATATCTACAGGTGAGATTTGTAAATCTGATACATCTCTTAACAATGCTTCATGACCTATAACGCTGTTATTCTTCAAATTATAGATAGGTTGAAACCAATGAGTTATAGAATTTCTAAGCTCTTTTTCAAGATTTGTGGTCAAATGCAACTTAATTTCCTCCATAAAAATAGTTTGCAGTTAAGTTCCCACTATTTATTATATGGCAACCCAACCGTCATGGCATCTCATGCTTTAGACTTGTGGCTTTGCGTCCTCACCTTTCGATAAGTTTGCCTTTTCAATTAGTAATAACACAATTAAATACTTTTTCTATATCAAGCATGATGAGTATAACATTTTATATTATTTCATCAAAACGACGTTATTCTCTCAATCATATAATAATCCACTATTAGTTTATCTATCTCATTGCTTAATTCCAGTATCTCGTCAGTCATATTTAATGAACTTTGATTAATTAGTGCATCAAGAATTCCTTTCTTAACATCTATTGCTTTATTGATCTCATAAATATCAAATTTTGTTATTTTCATCTTTCGCTCCCTTTTTGTCATATCAATGCAACATTTTAATCAAATTGTTGTATTGGAACTATTATCCTGTAAATATATCATTGCAAAATATAAAAACATACACTGCAAAGCTTACCGTCATTGCAGCGTATGTTCCATATTATAAATTATATTTCTTGATATTACTTATTTAATATCAATTGCTATCTTGTACCTTCTCATTCCTCTTCATCGTTCCAAAAAACTATACTGTTTCCTTCCAGAGATCTTTTTATATCTATGATTCGTTGATTTGTTGATCCTATAAACCGCAAATTGTTTCCGGACAGATTTCCGTCATATTTGCCGTCAACCAATACATCACAAAGCTTTAATAAATTGAAATATGCTTCGTTACATAGTATCTCCTCATAGGTGTGCCCACTGTATATCCATATATCCTTATCGGTATTTGTCCTGATTTTTTCTGCAAGCAAGGTAAGTGGCTCTGCCTGCATCATGGGCTCACCGCCTATAAATGTGATGTTTGTAAAGGTCCCTGTTATTTTTTCATAAACCTCGTCGATTTCCACGGCATGTCCCGAACTGATATCCCACAGATCCTTATTGTGACATCCCTCACAGTTTATATCACATCCGCTCAGGTAGAGAGAGGTTCTGAATCCCTCGCCGTCCACTATGGTATTTTCTACAATGTCGGCTACATAAAGCAACTTATTCTTCAATTGTGCTTCACCCTGTCTTTTAATTCTGCCTTCTTGGCACTGTTCCAGCTGTCCACTCCTCCAACCAGGTATCCGGTTATTCTCTGGATAGTATCAATTTCCCTACTGCCGCATTCGGGACACATATCTAAGTTATCCGAAGCATCCTCATATCCGCAGCTTTTGCATCTGTTTCTGGTATGGTTGACTGAGCCGTATCCCATGTTGTACTTGTCCATCAGGTCAACGGTCTGCATAACGGCTGACGGATTATGAGTGGCATCACCGTCAAGCTCCACGTAAAATATGTGTCCTCCTCTTTCAAATTCATGGTATGGTGCTTCAATTTCAGCCTTATGCTCTATGGAGCATTTATACCACACAGGCACGTGCGAGCTGTTTGAATAGTATTCCTTATCGGTAATATGAGGTATACTTCCGAATTGCTTTCTGTCCTTCTTTATGAATCTGCCGCTTAAGCCCTCGGCAGGTGTTGCCAGCAGACTGTAATTCAAATCGTAATAATCGGATTTTTCCTTGATTTTTTTGTGCATATATTCAACAATTTCAATTCCCAGCTCCTGAGCCTTTTCATCCTCACCGTGATGCTTTCCCGTCAATGCTATTAATGTTTCGGCTAAGCCTATAAATCCTATGCCCAGCGTTCCGTGCTTCAGTATGTCCTTAACGCTGTCATCAGGACCATATTTTTCGCTTTCAAGCCACATTCCCGACATAAGCATGGGAAACTGCTTCTTTATTGCGGTGCATTGGAACACGTATCTGTCATATAGCTGCTCTGCCGCCACGTCTATGCACTTCTGGAGCTTTTTAAAAAACTCTCTTTTCCTGTCCGCAGGATTCTCTATCGTCATGCATTCCAGCGCAAGCTTGACTGTATTAATCGTCGTAAAGGACAGATTTCCTCTTCCTATGGATGTTTTATCGCCGTGTCTGTTTTCAAAAACTCTCGTCCTGCAGCCCATAGTGGCAACTTCCTTCTCAAATCTGCGGGGATCATTTGCGTCCCAGTCATCATGCACATTGTACGTAGCATCCAGATTCAAATAGTTGGGGAAGAATCTTCTCGCCGTTACCTTGCATGAAAATTTGTATAAATCATAGTTTCTGTCCTCGGGCAGATAGTTCACACCACGTTTTTTCTTCCATATCTGTATGGGGAAAATAGGGGTTTCTCCGTTTCCCACACCCTTGTAGGTTGAAATCAGCAGCTCTCTTATTATGCATCTGCCTTCGGCACTCGTATCCGTGCCGTAATTTATGGAGCTGAAAACAACTTGATTTCCGCCTCTTGAATGTATGGTGTTCATGTTATGAATAAATGCTTCCATGGATTGGTGCACTCTCTTCACCGTATTGTTTATAGCTTGCTGTATATATCTTGAGTTACCTTCAAGACCGTCTAAAGGTCTTTCAATATAATCCTCTATTTCTATATCGTAAAGTGAACTTAAATCTGTGTTTAAAAGCTCCTCTATTTTGCGAACTTCTTCCTTGTAGGTAAGCTTTACATATGGTGCCAGATAAAAATCAAAGGCCGGTATTGACTGTCCTCCGTGCATTTCATTCTGTATCTGCTCCATGGAAATACATCCTATTATGGAGGCTGTTTCTATGCGCTTTGCAGGTCTGCTGGAGCCGTGTCCCGCCCTGAATCCTTTTGTGAGAATATAATCCAGCGGATGCTGCAGACACGTAAGCGATTTTGTAGGATAATAATCCTTATCATGCACATGTATGTAGTTGTTCTCCACATAGTTCTTTGACTGTTCTGACAAAAGGCAGTCGTCAACAAAAGGCTTTGAGGATTCGCTGGCAAATTTCATCATCATGCCTGCCGGAGTGTCGGCATTCATGTTTGCATTTTCTCTCGTAACATCGTTGGGAACAGCATTGACTATGTCCATGTATATATCATATTGCCTTCTCCCTCTTGCAACATTTCTTTTATTTCTGTAAATTATATATTCCTTGGCAACGTCCTTTCTCTGGCTTGCCATCAGCTTCTTTTCAACAAGATCCTGTATGTCCTCCACAGAAATAGTTTCATTCGTTTCATCGGTTATTTCCTGTGCAATTTGTTTTGCAATTCCTATATCCTGTCCCATTGCCGTATGGTTCATCGCTTTGAGAATAGCATCGGATATCTTACCTTTATCAAATACTATAAGCCTTCCGTCTCTCTTTATAACATTCATTCCTTATCCTCCTTGAATCATTTCCAAAAGCTTATTGCTATATATTTATAATCTCACTTAGTCTGTCAACAAATAAATTGACAGCATTCTTATTTTCACCGATCCCGGTGAAGAACATTTCTACATCCATTCCATTTGCAGCAATTTTGGATCTTACGGATTCTTCGTCATCAGAACCGATATCGTTCAACGAGTGATCCCCTGAAACTATCAGAAACGGGTACAGATAAATTCTTTTATAGCCCTTTTCCTTTAATTCTTCCATTATATCGTCAATGTACTGATTTCCTTCAACGCTTGCGATATGTAGATTAGTTATGTCTTTTCTCAAAAGCTTTTCAATCTGCCCGTAATATTTATGGGAATCATGTTCTGTACCGTGTCCCACCATTATTACTGCCTCATCATCCTTTAAATCTGTTTTTACATATGACTTTATTACATTTACTTCATTTTCACCCATATGGTCATCTAAAAATGTTCTTGCTGTTTTTATTTCTTCAAAGCTGTCTTTATATTCATTGGCCGCTCTCAAAATTTTCTCATATTCAAATCCCGGTATCACATGAGTTACGCATACGTAGACGTGGGTATAATTTTCTTCCTTAAGCTTCTGCAGGCATGTCATCATATTATAGATATCAAGATTTTCTTCCCGCTTCATTTTCTTCCTGATAATTTCTGATGTGAAAATTCTGAAGCAGTCAATATCCTTGTATGCAT
>JAFACY010000287.1 GCA_023425285.1 Bacillota bacterium | reverse complement strand
GACATAATTTTTATCAGTACAGGTACGGTTATAAGGGATATGAGCGTGGTTGCGGAAACAATTACGGCTGCATATTCCTTTTCCTTATTATAGCTTTCTGCCAGTATAGATGTCATTGCCGATGCAGGCATGGCAGTCATTATTATTACGGAATAAACTGCGATGGATGCTTCCTTCAGTAAAAGTGAAAATAAATATATAATTACAGGAATTATTATTAATTTAATAGTTATCCCGTAATAAATTGTCCAGTCCTTGATGTGCTGTCTGATTTTAACCCTGGATAAAATTACACCGATTATGAACATTGACAAGGGTCCCGTAATGCTTCCGATGCTTTTAATGCTTGAAAGCAATGCACCTTTTACCTCTATGTTGAAAACCATTATAATAATACCGATTATTACGGCAATTATTGAAGGATTGAAAATCAGATTAACAATTTCTTTTTTTAAGTAGCCCTTGTCTAAATTTCCTTTGTAGAGCATGATGCCGTAGGTCCATAGAAAAACAACAAAAAACAAATTGAAAATTGAACCGTAAATCACACCCTCATAGCCGTATATTGAATTTAATACGGGGAAACCTATGTAACCGGTGTTTACAAATACATTGGCAAAATGAAGCACGGTTTTTTTATCATTCTTAACCGGTACTAAAAGAACAATGGAGACAATTGCCATAATTGCATAGGCGGTCAGACTTAAATAAAATGTTGCCAATACATTTGATTTAATGGATTCATCATACGTAAACATAAAGGATGATACGATCATGAAGGGCAGAGCGATTTTTATAAGTATGTCGGTCAGACCCTTGTTTACATCCTGCGTGATAATATTTTTCTTGCTTGCGTACACACCCACCAATATTATTATGAATAAGGAAAAAACACTTTCTGTAATTGCTGAAGTATCCAAAACAAACCTCCTGACATATTTATTTTCATATTATGTAGCAAATTTTAATTGTTTCTTGGTATAATTAATTATCATAAATATGTTTAATTTGTTTTTAATCATTTTCTAATATTGCTGTAAATACATATTAATTATTTAAAGGTATATTAGTATCAAAAGAAATAATAAATGGAGGGTGAAACAAATGAAAGTGACATTGGAGCAAATAGATGAACTGAGAAACAGAGTTAATGTGAGCTATGAGGAGGCAAAGGCAACCTTGGAGAAAAATGACGGAGATTTAATAAAATCAATTATAGAGCTTGAAAAGAAAAAAGGAAAAAAGACAGAGCACAAGGGAAGCTTCACAAGCTTTACCGACAAGCTGCTGTCATTGAAAATGTCTGTAAAGGGCAAGGAAGGAAACACCTTGCTGGATGTACCTTTAGTGATTGTGCTGCTTACATTTATGATGTCATTCTGGTCGGTAATTGTATTGTTGGTGCTTGCAATCCTTACATCATGCAGAATCAGAGTTTACAGAACTAAAAGCTCAATAAATGTTGACGGCATCAAGAAAAATATGAAGGAAACAGTTGAAAAAATTAAGTCTAAGTCAGAAAACATAATACAAGATGAAGAGTTCACGGTAGTTACAGAGGAAGATAATTCTGAAAATGAAATAATTATTGAATAGATTAATAGATTGACAGAAATAGAATATCAGGCTTTGACCTGATATTTCTTTTAGTGTATAATGGAAGAAAAAACCTGAGGTAGGGTATGGAAAAAAAGAAAATTCTAATTGTAGAGGACGAAGCAAAGATAGCACGATTTTTAGAGCTTGAATTAAAATATGAAGGATATGAAATAGATATAGCCAGCAATGGCAGGGACGGCCTGGAAAAGGGCAAGTCACCGGACGTGGATGCTATAATACTGGATCTGATGCTGCCCGGATTAAGCGGAATCGAAGTGTGCAGAAGGCTGAGACAGACATCTGATGTTCCCATAATCATGCTCACGGCAAAGGACGATATTTCCGACAAGGTAACAGGTCTTGATATAGGAGCAGACGATTATATGACAAAGCCCTTTGCTGTTGAAGAGCTGCTGGCACGCATAAGAGTGCTGTTGAAAAGAAATGTAAATAAAACCAAGACAGATGCGTCAATAATGGAAATAGGAAAGCTAAAGCTTTCTAAAAATAACTACAAGGTTGAATATGATAACGAGACCGTAGATTTGACCAAGAAGGAATTTGAGCTGCTTGAATTTCTTATGATAAATAAAAACATCGTATTGACGAGAGAAAAGATACTTGACAAGGTATGGGGCTATGACTATTTCGGAGATACAAATATCATAGACGTCTATATCAGATATCTGAGAAGTAAAATTGATCAGAAGTATAACATAAATCTTATTGAGACCGTAAGAGGAGTGGGCTACATCATAAGGGACTGAGAATCATGATTAAAAGATTACTGAAATCACTGTTAAACATACTGCTTTATCCTTTCAGATTAATAATGAAAATTGTAATCGGGCTTTTAAAAAGGCTGAGATTTTCTATTGCATTTAAAATTTCTGCTTCATATGTGCTCATTTACATTATAATCATATTAATAGTTGCGGTATCAACATCTGCCGGGTGCATGGTGTTTGAATTTCAAAAATTTGAGCGCAATACAGTCAATCAGGATGTTGAAAATATAAAGAAAGAATTTCCGTATTTAAAGGGTGAAATACCGATAAGCAGCAGTGCAAGATCATTTGAAATATACAATGATGATTTGAATTCCGTATATCCTGATAACAATGACAAGAGATATTCGGACAATATAATTGTGGTTCTGGAAAGGCTGCTTTACAGCAGAGAATATTTGTATTCCACCGCATTTGAATTTGACAACAGCTATTATTATCTGAACATAAGCTATGATGCGGAGATAATGATATACGATGCATTTAAAATAATCGTTCTTGTATTGGCTTCGGGAGCTTTGGGATTATTGATTTTCGTGCCTGTAATTTCAAGCACAAGCTACAGGCTTACAGGTCC
>JAFACY010000273.1 GCA_023425285.1 Bacillota bacterium | reverse complement strand
ATTTCATCTGAATTTTCGGATACAAAAATTGACTGCATCATAACGGTTGAAACTAAGGGTATACCTGTGGCAATTCTCACCGGACAGAAGCTGAATGTCCCTGTTGCGGTAATAAGAAGAAATAACAAGGTGACCGAAGGGGCAACGGTGAGCATCAACTATGTTTCGGGTTCGTCAAATAACATTCAGACCATGTCACTGTCAAGGAGATCTCTTAAGGAAAATGCGAAGGTTCTTATAATAGACGATTTCATGAAGGGCGGAGGTACATGCAAGGGTATGGCCGATATGATGAGGGAATTTAACGCAGAGGTTGTAGGAACTGCAGTTGTCATAGAAACCAAGGTACCGGATAAAAAATTGGTTGACAATTACTTGTCATTATTAGTCATGGATGGAATAAATGAAAGGGAAGGTTTGATTGAAATTAAGCCTAACAGCAAATTGTTAAAATAATTTCATACTTTTTTGCCAAAAAATGAAAATGTTTTTTTGCAATTTTCAATTAAGTATAGTATAATAGATTAAATGGACATAAACTTTGGGGGAAGGTGGTGACAACATGAAGATTTCGGACGTAAGAGTACGAAAAATTAACTCTGATGGCAAGATGAAGGCAATCGTTTCCGTTACCTTTGATGATTGTTTTGTAGTACATGACATTAAGATTATTGAAGGTCAGGATGGGTTGTTTATAGCTATGCCAAGCAGAAAAATGCCGGATGGTGAATTTAAGGATATAGCACATCCGATTAATTCTGAAACAAGACAAATTGTTGCAGAAGCTGTATTTAGGGCTTACGAAGAAAAGCGCTTGGAAGAAGGAGAAACTGAAGAAGCTGCTCTTCTGTAGCGCCATGACTGATGATTGTTAAATCAACAGTTTCCGGGTCTTTTCAAAAGACCCTTTTTTACATTCAAATGTTTATGTGTTTCTGCAAAAAAATATAAAAAACTTTTTTGACTTAATACAATATATGTATTATACTCATTAAGTATTACTGATTTAAGTGCATTTTATTTTTAATGAGGAGAAATATTATGAATATGTCAATTATTTTGGCTGCCGGTGAAGGAACAAGAATGAAATCGGATATTCCTAAAACGCTGCACAAGGTTTGCGGAAAAGAAATGATAAAGTATATTATAGAAGCGGCTGAAGAATCGGGTATAGAAAAAAATGTTGTTATATTGGGACATGGAAAAGAAAAAGTTGGAGATAATATAAAGGAAATGGGTGTGCTGACTGTTGAACAGCCCATAGGACAAGGAGCCCCTTATGGAACGGGATATGCGGTAATGGTGGCAAAAGAGCACATCAATGATGAGGATACGGTACTGATTCTTTGCGCTGACGGACCTCTCATCAGAAAGGATACCTTGTCTTCATTCATGAAAAATCATCTGGACAACAATTACGACGCATCTGTTATGACGGCATATTTTGATAATCCAAAAGGATATGGCAGAATTATAAGAAATGACGATGAAACTGTAAGAGATATAGTTGAGGAAAAGGATGCATCTGCGGAAATAAAAAGAATAAATGAAATAAATGCGGGTATATATTGCTTCAAGGGAAAAATGCTGAAATATGCTATTGAAAAAATTGATACTGACAATTCACAGGGCGAATATTATCTGACGGATACAGTCAAGGTATTGAATAAGGAAAATTACAAAATCGGCGGCTGGATATTGGAGGATGAAACTGATATCAAGGCTGTCAATGACAGAGTTCAGCTTGCAGAGGTAACAAAAATAATGCAGCAGAGAATAAACGAAATACACATGCTTGCGGGAGTTACAATAATTGACCCTGAAAACACATACATAGAGGATTCTGTAATAATAGGCAGGGATACAACAATTTATCCGGGAACATTTTTACAGCAGGGCACCGTAATCGGATGCGGCTGTACCATAGGACCAAATACGCGCATAATCAATTCCAGGGTTTATGACAATGTAAGCATAGAGAGCTCCAAGGTTATAGAATCGGAAATAGGTGACGGTACAACCGTGGGACCTTTTGCATACTTAAGACCGGGAACTGTATTAGGCAAAAATGTAAAAATAGGTGATTTCGTAGAGGTTAAGAAGTCAGTTATAGGTGATAACTCCAAATCCTCTCATCTGAGCTACATAGGAGATGCCGAGGTGGGAAAAAATGTCAATATAGGATGCGGTGTGGTATTTGTAAATTATGACGGAAAGAAAAAGCACAAGACTGTTGTGGGTGACGGAGCATTCATCGGAAGCAATTCCAATCTGGTTGCACCGGTAAATATTCAGCAGGGAGGCTACATTGCCTGCGGCTCTACAATTACGGATGATGTTGAAGAGGGAGATTTAGCTATAGCCCGAGCACGTCAGGTAAACAAAAAGGGCTTAGGTAAAAATAGATATTAACAGAGGTAAAAATGTATATAATTGCAGGACTTGGCAATCCGGGTAAAGAGTATACAGGCACAAGACACAATGTTGGTTTTGAAACCATAGATTTTCTGGCGGAAAAATACAATGTAAGCTTGAATAAACTGAAATTTAACTCCGTTTTTGGCGAAATGTCCATAAACGGAGAAAAAGTTATGCTTGTGAAGCCTGTAACCTATATGAACCGAAGCGGAACAGCCATTGATGAAATAATAAAATTTTATAAATTACCCGTCGAAAATTTAATCGTTGTCTATGACGATATAGATATTCCGGTGGGAGCACTGAGAATAAGACCAAACGGCAGTCCGGGCACTCATAACGGCATGAAGTCCATTACTCAGTATGTGGGAAGCAGCTTTGTGCGTATCAGAATCGGAATAGGAAGAAATCCTGACATGGATCTGGCTGACTATGTGCTTCAAAGGTTCAGTCAGGATGATAAGGATGTAATCTCTGCCATAGTCAAAAGGGCGGGAGAAGCTGCAATAGATATTATTGAGAATGATATGGAAAGCGCAATGCGGAAATACAACATAAGAACAGTAGAGAAATAAATATGGACAGAATTTTGTTTGAGCAGTTCCAAAAGACTGACAAGTATAACAGAATAATTGATAATCACAAGCGAAATAAACGCCAGCTTATATCAGGGGTAAATGATGAAAGTATGGCGTATTTGGCGTGTAACCTGTTGGACGGCGCAACCGACAAAATACTTATTATTACCAACAGCGAAGCAAAATCGCGAAAATACGAGCAGGATATAAGGGCGTATACGGATGATGTCAGACGCTTGCAGCCGAAGGAATTTATATTGTACAACGTTGATGCTTTAAGTAAGGATGTGGATTATAAACGATCCGAAACCTTATATAATATAATTGATTCCAAAAAAAGCATTGTAACCGCGTCAATAAATTCGATTATAACCAGAGTGGCATCTAAAGATAGATTTAAGGAATCTATAATAGAATTAAAATACGGAAAAAGTTATAATTTAGCTGATCTTAAAAGCAGCTTTGTCAGACTTGGATATGAAAGAGTCGATGCAATTGAAGGTGTCGGACAGTTTTCTGTAAGAGGCGGAATTATGGATATTTTTTCTCCGTCTGAAGCTAATCCTGTCAGAATAGAATTTTTTGATGATGAAGTGGATTCTCTCAGAGCTGTTGATATTAAGACACAGCGTTCGATTAAAAATTTAACGTCCACGAAAATAATTCCTTGCAGAGATATATTGTTTGAGCAGGAAGATATAAAAAAGGTTTTATCTGGCTTGGAAAATGACTATCAAAGCCGGTTGGAAAAAATCGGCGGGTTAAAGAGCTCCAAGGATACGGAAAAGAAATTAAAAGCGTTGTATAACAGCTACAATGACAGATTAAGTGCCGGTCTGACCATAGAAAACTCTGATTTGTTAGTACCCTTCATAAAGGATGAATTTGACAATGTCATCGATTATTTCGATGATTTTGATGATTTCATACTCATATTAGATGAACCGGAAAGAATATTCGAGGAGCTTAAGAATATATCGGAAAGCTTTCAACTGAAATTTGTTGAGCTTTTTGAAAGAGGTGAAATATTTACACAACAGGAAAGTGTATATATAAAGGAACAGGAATTAATTAAAGAATTATCCGGAAAAACCTTTATATCCGTAAACGGCAGAGATAAAATCTTTGA
>JAFACY010000199.1 GCA_023425285.1 Bacillota bacterium | reverse complement strand
CACATACATATTCTGACAGTGATTATAACAATATCTGGGCATCTGTTTTTACAGCTTGTGAGCTATTCAGATTATTAGCCTCAGAAGTAGCAATATTTTTTAATTATACTTACAACAATGAAGAAGATGAAAATATGATGAGGTACATTTATTTTGTTAAAGATAATGTGGATAATAAAAATCTTGAAAGCTTCAGATCGGATGAAATTACTATTGATGAAATAAAAGATAGTGATACAAAGTCTGTCTATACAAGAGAAGTACTTAAAAAGCTCCCTGAATGGTTCGGTAATGAACAAGCCCTTGATGAATATGCTAATACTGTCAAGGAATTACCATATTGGGCGGCACTAAACAAAGAAAATAGATGCATTGGATTTTTATCCGTCAAAATACATTACGGACATACGGGTGATATATATGTGTGCGGTGTACTTCCCGGATATCAGCGTGGCGGCATTGGAAAAGTATTATACAACTCGGCAGAAGCATATCTAATACAAAACGGATGTAAATATGTTATTGTTAAAACTTTGAGTGATATGGTCAATTATAAGCCATATGCTATGATAAGAGAATTTTATAAAAAAGTTGGATTTGAATCTCTTGTTACATTGACCGAGATGTGGGACGATGAAAACCCCTGTCTTATTATGATCAAATCTCTAAATTAATATATACAAAGGAGAAAAGTATGATACGAGAAATATTAAAGCTTGGAAATTCACAGCTGTATGAAATAAGTGAGGAAATTACAAAGGATGATCTTGTATTTTTATCTGAGTGGATAAAAGATTTACATGATACACTTATGGATTATCGTAAAAAGCATGGTGCAGGTCGTGCGGTTGCTGCACCACAGATAGGAATCAGGAAAAGGCTTTTGTATATGTTTACGGATAAGCCATATATTTTTATAAACCCTGTGATGAGCTTTCCCAATGATGAAAAATATGTATTAAAAGATGATTGCATGTCCTTTCCAGAACTTATAGTTATGGTGGAGAGGTACAGGCAGTCGGATATATCTTATTTGGATGAAAATTTCAATCCTCAAAAAATGCATCTGGAGGGAGACCTATCAGAACTGCTACAGCATGAATATGATCATTTGGATGGTATATTAGCAACCATGAGGGCAGTTGACAATAAGTCGTTTTATTTCGAACAAATGAAGAGGGATTTATAATGGCGTGGCGGGTAAACATAAACTTGGTATAATGCGGAGACCATAATGAAAAAAGATATTATTTTCAATTCGGAAGATTTTATATTTTCGTATCGTGTGTCAGGTATTTTAATATACGATAATAAAATTTTATTGCAAAAACCTATAGATGATGATGGGTATGCTTTTATAGGTGGTCATGTTGAAGCTATGGAAACGACTGAAGAAACATTAATCAGAGAATTTAAAGAAGAGATGCAAGCTGACATTATAACAGAAAAACTAATGGCAGTAGGAGAAGTGTTTTTTCCTTGGGGAGAAAGACCATGTCATCAGATAAGCTTATACTATAAAATACGCTTGAATGACTTTCATTCCATACCGCTTGACGGAAGATTTAGGGCGTATGATGAATCAGGTAATGAACGTATGGATCTGGATTTTTGCTGGATATCGATGGATAAATTAAAAGATATAAAAATATATCCCAAAGAATTACTTCCATATATTTTAGATGATAGATATGAAACAATTCATTTTATAAGCAAGGAAATATAAATTTCAATTATATGCGGCAATGGACTATTGATAAATTGCAGGGCACACTCATCTGTATTTTACAAATTCTGAAAAGGGGACAATAGCAATGGAATTAAATAATGACATCTTGTCATGTATGTGCAATGACATTCCAAATAGTGATACGTTCACTAAGATAGAACCGATAAACAAGGGTGTGTCAGGTGATGATAAGTACTTCGTCGAAACTTCTGAAGGTCAACGCTTTTTGCTGCGTATTTCAGATATTGAATCCTATGAGCGGAAAAAGATTATGTACGATATGATGGAGCGTATTGCATCTCTTGGTGTGTCTATGTCATGTCCGGTGGATTTCGGTATCTGTAATGGAGGTAGAAGCGTATATCAACTGCTTTCATGGTGCGACGGTGAAACGGCGGACAATTTGGTTCCTGTGCTGTCCGAAACAGAGCAGTACATACTCGGTATCAAAGCGGGACAAAATCTCAGTTTGATACACTCTGTTCTTGCACCTGATGGTATGGTTGATTGGTATGATCGGTTTATAGAGACTAATGACTCACGATTCAGATCTTTTTTTAGCTGTGGCATAACTATAGATGGCAGTGATGCAATACTTGATTATTATGAAAAAAACATCCATTTGCTGCGTGGACGTCCGCAATGTTTTATTCACGGTGACTACCACAACGAAAATTTACTGGTTTCTGAAAACCATGATATTGCTGTTATTGATTGGGATCTTCTTGACAGCCCTTACGGTGACCCATGGTCAGAGTTTAGCAGAATTTCAATGTGTGCTAATTTTTCTCCTCATTTTACGACGGGCTTATTACGAGGTTATTTTGACGGGGAGCCTCCGGAAGACTTCTGGCGGGTACTCGCATTATATCTTTCTACCGGTGCTTTAATGCTAATTTCCTGGGCAGTATACGTAGAACCTGAATGTCTTGAGGAATGTAAACAAATTGCTGTAAAGGTCATTCACTGGTTTGATGGAATGCGTAGTCCGATACCGGCATGGTATTTAAAAGATTTTACTGAAGGAAAAAATAGTTGATATATGATGTATACAAGCTATTGGAAATATAGAAAGGTTGTATTGAAATGGTAATATATTATAGTGCAACAGGCAACTCAAAACATGTTGCTTTAAGGGTGCAGGAAGTATTTAAAGGTGATTTAGTAGATATTTGCGAATATGGACAGCCGTCTTCGTTTTATTTAGAAGATGAAGAGACATTATTTTTTGTAACGTTTAATTGCTTTTGGGGGATTTCGGCTCATATGGAAGCTTTCATACGAGAGAATGAGTTTAAGAATGTCAGCAAAATAGTTGCCATCCTCACATGTGGGGGATATTTAGGTGGAGCCGATGGTTCATTGGAAAAAATATTTTTCGAAAAAGGGCTTCCTGAGCCTACAGTCTATTCGCTGGCTATGGTCACAAACTATTCGATATTACATGACATACCTAAATTAAAAGCTCAGAAAAAGAAGCTGTTACGTTCTGAAAAAGTGCTTGATAAAATCCTGAAGGGAGAACAAAAGCCTTATCTCAGCAATAGATTTATACGAGGTATAACACCTAAGATACATGGAGAATATGAAAAAAAGCGAACTACAGTGCCTTTCAGCGTGAATGATGCTTGCATCAGTTGTGGATTGTGCGTTAAAAACTGTCCTGTTCATGCAATGGGAATGGGAGAAAGAAAGCCATCATGGGTACTTCCCAAGTGTGATAATTGTTTGCGCTGCCTTCATCGTTGTCCTGTTGAGGCAATCAATTACGGAGAGTCTACACAGAAACGACTCAGATACACATATGAATCATGCTTTACAGAAAGATAATGACAGATTTTATGGAGAAAACGAATGAAAATTGTTGAATATTTTTCAAGTGACAATAAAGAACACTGGAAAGAACAAATTGCTCTTGGAGACTGGAGCGCGTCAAAATTTCTGTTTAAATTATTGAATGATATGCAAAAATTTGAAGAATTGCTTGAAACTGATGGCAAGTTATTTCTTCTGATTGACGGAGAAAATATTGTATCCTTTGTAACACTTACAAGACAAGATTGTATATGTGATGAAAATATGTATCCGTGGCTCGGATTTCTATATACATATCCGCATTACAGAGGAAACAGATATAGCGAAAAGCTTTTAAGGCATGCTGAGGAACAGGCAAAGTTAGATAATAATCCGATTGTATATCTTGCAACTGACCATATAGGGCTGTATGAAAAATATGGGTATACATATTTGGAAACCCGTAAGGACTATTTTAATGAAGATGCAAGAATATATTATAAAAAACTATAATTTTAAGGAGTGATATGTTATGAGTAAATATAATGCTTTATGGGAATATGTTCAAAATAACGGCAACCCGACAATGAAGCTTTCTTTCGACGAAATACACGACATCATAGGAATTGATATAGACCATTCGTTTCTGAATTATAAAAAAGAATTAACTCAATATGGCTATCAGGTAGGAAAGATTTCTCTTAAAGAAAAGACAGTTATTTTCAATAAAATAGTTTAATACTATTTTTGTAGGCAATTAACATTGAATATAATGGATAGGTAAATAGAAATTCGTGGGGAGGGTTATTTATGAAAAATCTTATAAGACTAACTGATTATGCACCAAAGGATGTATTTGATATATTCAATATTGCTGATGAAATAAATAAGGGTAAATACGCCAATATTTTGAAGAGAAAAAGTGTGGTTCTTTTTTTCCCAAACTCGAGCATCAGAACAAGAGTTTCATTTGAAAAAGGAATATATCTGTTAGGTGGTCAACCAATATTATTCCCCAATGAAACACTTGATAAAAAGGAAGATTTAAAAGATGTTTGTGGGTATCTGAACAACTGGGCAGATATAATAATTGTACGGCATAAGGACATTTGCATACTTGAAAAGTTAGCAGAATATTTGAATGTACCTGTTATCAATGCAATGACGGATGTTAATCATCCGTGTGAAATGCTTTCAGATATGTATTCGCTGTCTAAACTCAGAAAAGATTTTACAAAGGACAAATACTTGTTTTGCGGTATGAAAGGAAATATTGGTTTAGCATGGAAAGAGGCTTCTGAGACAATGGGATTTGATTTGTCACAGTGCTGTGCAAGCGGATACGAAATAAATGGTATCACTGTATATAATAATATCGATGAAGCAATTATCGGCAAGGATATTATATGTACAGATTCCTTACCGTCAAATATTCTTGAAGATTTCAAAAATTGTCAAGTTACCAAATCTGCTATGGATATGGCTAATGTAGATGCAATACTAAATCCTTGCCCTCCGTTCTATAGGGGGGAAGAGGTCTCAGAGGATGTGATTGAATCAAAATATTTTGTGGGATATGAATTCAAAAAATATTTGCTTGAGGTTCAACAGTCAATTTTGATTTATTGTATGACATGGGAGAAGTAAGTATGAAGAGTGTAAAGGCAGAATGGGCAGTTTCAACTGAGGAGTATTTATATTAGGAGGATATATGGAATATGAAGAAGTTAAAATTGAAATATATTTACCGATAAATTTTGTAATTCCATTACGGGATGCTCTAAATGAAATTGGAGCATGTAAGGTTGGAAATTATGACCACTGTGTATCAGTGACACAGGTAATCGGATATTGGAGACCATTAACCGGGTCTAATCCTCATAATGGTAAAATTGGGGAAATATCTCATGGTCAAGAATGTAAAATGGAAGTACGATGCAAAAAAGATTATGTTATAAATGCCATTAATACAATAAAGAGGATTCACCCTTATGAAGAGCCTTTATATAATATAATTCCTTTAGTAAATCATTTGTATAAGTAGCATCCGATGTATAAGTGTATCGTTGGACGATGAAAATCTTTGCCTTATTATTTTTAAAAATCTAACTTAATTATATAATTCTATCTGAGTGACAAATAGAAATTTGGCGATTGATCATCAATTAAAGGAGTAAAAAAATGAACAAGTTAATTATAACAACTCCAGCTTTTGAAAATGAAGGTTTAATACCTAAGGAGTATACAGGGTATGGCGATGATATATCGCCTGAATTGCATTTGGAGTATATAGACGCACATGCAAAGTCTATCATTATCATAATGGACGATATGGGGCATCCTGTTCCGGAGTATAATCATTGGATTATATGGAATATTCCTGTTATGTCAATAATACCGGCAAATATACCACACGGTAAAGCTGTTGAAACGTTGTCAGGAGCAGTACAGGGATGTGGGTATGGTAAACACAGATATAGAGGACCTAAACCGCCATTTAACTGGTCTCATAGATACAGGTTTAATGTGTTTACAATTGATTGCATGTTGGATTTGCCAAGCGATTCAAAAAA
Organism: Bacillota bacterium; assembly: GCA_023425285.1. GTDB lineage: Bacteria > Bacillota > Clostridia > Tissierellales > Sedimentibacteraceae > Sedimentibacter. Next base: position 16,195 of record JAFACY010000199.1, on the reverse strand, counting down.
ACGTGCACTACTTAAAGCAATGGATGGACACATACTCCAACAAGCGGAGTTAATTGGTCATTACAGATAAATGCTTCATACGATTTAGTTCCTTTTTAAAGGAGTGAGACTGTTATATAATATGAGAATATGTTCAAAATAACGGAAGCTCGATATTGAAGCTTTTTTCTGACGAAATACACGACATCATAGGAATTGATATAGACCATTCGTTTCTGAATTATAAAAAGGAATTAACTCAATATGGCTATCAGGTAGGAAAGATCTCTCTTAAAGAAAAGACAGTTATTTTCAATAAGATTGTCTAATATTCTGTAGAGTTATAACATTAATTAGGTGGTAGTTAAGATGAAAGATTTTAACAGGTCAAATTTATCTTTTTCACTTTGTGGTCTCAATTGTGGGTTATGTTCTATGCATTTGGATGGATACTGCCCGGGCTGTGGCGGAGGTGCCGGTAATCAATCCTGTGCAATAGCAAAATGCAGCTTACAGCATGACAAGGTTGAGTTTTGTTTTCTATGTTCTGAATACCCATGTTGGAGATATGAAGGCATAGATGAGTATGATTCGTTTATTACTCATCAGCATCAGCTAAAAGATATTATAAAGGTACAGGAAATGGGAATAGAATCCTACTGTGAAGAACAACGTAAAAAATCTGAAATACTGAAAATGTTACTGTCGGGCTATAATGACGGACGCAGAAAAACATTCTATTGCGTTGCTGTAAATCTTTTACCATTGCAAGATATAGAAAATGTGATGAAACAGATTGCAGAGGATTCACTTGATTACCTTACAATGAAAGAAAAGGCTGAAATTATAGTTTCATTTTTTCAGGATATAGCGATTAAACAAGGTATTATACTTAAATTACGTAAAAAACCGGTTAAGACTAAGCAGAAAATGAAAGAAGAGAAATCATAAATATTGTATGTTAGATATCATTTTATAAAATGGAGGTAAAAAATATGGAAAAATCAGCTGAATTTTGTACTTGTACAAATTTAAAGTGTCCGATACATCCCACAAAACACGATAAAGGGTGTACTCCTTGTATCAGTAAGAATCTTAGGCTTAAAGAAATTCCAAATTGCTTTTTTGATCTGATTGATAATGCTGAAAATAGAAGCGGCGATGAATTTAAGGACTTTGCGGAATTAGTATTGAAAAAATGAAATAATAAATATTTTATCTGAAAGGCGGACAAGCATGGATATTATTTATAATGATATAAAAAAAGATTTGCCATCTGAACAATTGCACAAATTATTTGTGTCTGTTGGATGGTCTGATGGTTCGGAAACTTTGGATATGATAAATAATTACAACATTCCATTCATTAATTCTACTCTTGTTGTTTCCGCATGGGAAAATGAACGTTTAATTGGGGCAGCGAGAGTTCTTAGTGATAAAATGTTCAGGTCTATAATATATGATTTGCTTGTTTTGCCGGAATTTCAAAACAAGGGCATAGGTAAAGAATTACTGAAACGTTGTATTGAGCGTTTTCCAAGCTCAGAATGGTTAGTTCAGACAACGGAAGAAATATCGGGTTATTATGAAAAAAACGGATTTAAGATTAACAGTGATGTGTTTTTAAATATCCCTTGTAAGTTGTTCTCACAGAACGAAAAGAATAATACAAAATATAATTTGCGCGAGGAAATATTATGGACGAAGTGATTCAAAATTATATTGAAAAATATAACAGGGATGTACAAAGTCTCTTTGTTGAATTAAGAAAGCTATTATTTGAAAGTGTTTCCTGTGAGATAAAAGAAAGACTATGGGCAAAATTGCCGACCTTTTACGCCGGGGATAAATTTGTGAGGTTCATACCATTCAATGATCATATTAATATTGTTGCATCGACTGTAATCAATCACAAAGATTGTCTGGAACAATATAAGATTACTCCTAAAGGTATGCTGCAGATTTATCTGAATCAGGAGATACCATATATAACCTTGAAGTCAATTTTTAAAGAGACATTAACATAGCTGCATATAAAAATATATTCAGAGGTGGGATAATATGAAAGTTGGAGTTTTTCAGTTTCCGGGCAGTTCAGATATAAATGAAAATTATAAATACATTGCTAAAGCTATTACGGAAGCAGCAAAAAATCAGGTCAGGATTCTTGTGTTTCATGAATGTGCGGCTTGTGGATACCCACCTGTGGAGACGCCTGCAATTAAAAATATTGATTATGAGCTTTTAGGCTCTGTTATTAAAAAAATACAATTACTTGCAAAAGAAAATGACATGTATATTGCTTTAGGGACGATCAGAAAAGAATCCTCTGAGTACTATAATTCAATTATTTTAATAAATCCTGACGGTAATATTATGGGAGACTATGATAAGCGGATATTGTGGGGATGGGATTTGGATAATTATACAAAGGGAAGCAAACAAGGCGTATTTCAAATTGACAATATCAAGGTGGGATTTCGTATTTGCTATGAAGTTAAATTTCCCGAAAGCTTCAGGGAATTATTCAAGTCGGATGTTGAATTGTGCTTTGTCAGCTTTTGTGATGTTTTAGAAAACGATTCGATAGAAAGATATAATATAATTAAGGCTGCTCTCGTTACAAGAGCCTTAGAAAATACAATGAATATAGTATCTGTTAACAGCATATCAAAATATCAGACAGCACCAACAGCAGTAATTGACTATAATGGAGTTATCATAGAAGAAGCACCAAGAAATAAAGAAGCTATGTTGATTTATGACTATAAATCCCCGGTAATTAACTTTAAAACCATGGGACAAATTCAAAATTCACTTGATTTGCTTGAAATTGATAGAGAGATATAGTTTTTTGAATAGGTGAGAATATGGAGATAAGAGGAAAAGAAAATAATGATTTTTGGGTAACGTTGGATGCGTTAGTAAATCAATCTGATATTGTGATTGACAGACCAAAAGGCACAGCACACCCAAGATATCCTGACTTTATATATAAAGTTGATTATGGATTTTTAACAAATACTACCTCCATGGACGGTGGCGGGATAGACGTTTGGGTAGGAACAGATGAAAATAGGAATATTGATGCCATAATGTGTATTGTTGATTTAATGAAACGTGATTCGGAAATAAAGATATTAATCGGATGCACAGAAGAGGAAAAAGAATTAGTTTACAAAACACATAATGAATCGGAGTATATGAAAGGAATTTTAATACGTAGATAGATGTTAAGCTGCAATTGTTCATATTCGTTGAAAATGTGAAAGACTTAGACAGAAAACAAGGATAATATAATCAATTATTTTTTATAAGAGGTGAAAATGAAATTTAAAATAATAGGTTCCGGTGGATGCGTTTGTACGCCTAAACCATTATGTCAATGTTCCATATGTAAAGAGGCAAGAGAAAAAGGATATCCGTATGCACGGTGCGGATGCAGCTTATATTTGGAAGATATAGGCTTACTAATTGATACACCGGAGGATATAAGTGTTGCTTTGAACAATGCGGACATCAAAACAGTAAATACAATTGTATATAGCCATTGCGATCCTGACCATACACTTGGTATGCGTGTAATTGAACAATTGAGACTTGAATGGCTGGATTATTACGAAAATATCAATACCCAAAATCCTCTTAAAATAATTGCACATCCAGATGTAATGAAGGATATTAATGCTATTAAAAGTAAATATGGTTCATTTATGGATTATTATCAAAAAATGAAGCTTATTGAGGAACAAGAAGTTGAAAGCTATTTTGAGCAAAATGGTGTAAAAGTATCATTTGTGCAGGTTCCAGCAGAAAAGGCTGTTACTGTTTTTGTAATCGAATCAAATAATAAAAAGTTAATTTATGCACCATGTGATTGTGTTCCCTTTCCGGATGAACCTATTTTATATGATGCAGATGTACTGATACTTGGAAATACTTTCATAGGTGACAGACTTAAAGGTGGAAGAACCGTGACAAAGGATCATCCACTGAGAAAAGAGCTTCATAGCTTTGATGATGCTCGGCAAATATTTAAGAAAATTAATGCTAAACATATGATTATTACTCACATCGAAGAGGACTGGGGTAAATCATATGATGATTATTTGGATATGGAAAAAGACTACTCTAATATAAGTTTTGCATATGACGGATTACCAATAGAACTATGAAAGTTTCAATTTTACGAAGATAAATGAGGATATAAGATGAGAAAAATTTATTTAGATAAAACAGGATTAAGTGGAGCCGCCATATCTTTATATATTTCGGATACAGAGATTATTCCGGCTGGAACCACATTTTACTCCATGGATGTCGGGAGCAAAAACGAAGAATATCAAAGATATGCCGATGTTTATGACATTCACTTTATTTTTGATGATGATGTTCCTGAGCCGGGCTTTTATGCAGTTCCACAAGTGGACATTTTGGCGAGGGACAGTGAAGGTGGTTTCATAGGAACAATCGGGCAGGAATCCTATTTAGATAGCGATGCACCCATATGCTATATCAATAACAGTCAGGAATGCTTTCTGATTGCCAAGTCAGGAAAAGAATTTATAAATAAAGCTGATTCATGGAAGTGTAACATGGAACCTTATAGCGGTATCACTTTTTACACATCTAAATCAGAGGCTGAAAAAGAACTTGAGTTTTTTGATATTTCATCCATAAAGACTGATGATTGCGGTCCAAGTGCATATATGATTAAGTAAAATTTTATAAGGAAAGAGATAGAGGAACATAAATGAAAATTGCAACTTACAATGTCTGGTACCCTGATATAGAATTAAGAACCGAACAATTAATAAAAGAAATAAATAAAACAGATGCAGATGTTATTGGACTACAGGAAGTTCCACCGGAATTTTATCATACCCTTGTTTCAAATGTGGATTATCCATACTATACTCGCATGTCTTACAAGGATGATTATGAGGACTGTGGATTGGTTTTATTATGTAAGCATCCCTTTATTGAACAATTATCTATGGTTACAAGCAATGAATATAACAACAGCATAGCGCAAAATGCTGTTATCGAAATAAATGGAATTCGGTTTTCTGTTACAAACGTACATCTGCCCTGGGACTCTGTATTGGAAAAAGAAAAGCAGATAGTTACCATTGATAAATACATTCACAGCCAGAAAGATAATGCTCATTTCTTCATTTTAATAGGAGATTTTAACTGTACCTTAAGTTCAAGTGTTCATCATTACCTTTTAGGAGAGCAAAGCCTTCTTGGGTGTGAAGCTAAGCCTTATTGGAATGATTTGGCGTCGGTACATGCCACATTAAACAAATATGATATTAAACCGACGCTTGATTTCAATAACAATCCAAGATGGAAAGGAAAGAATACCAATTACATACCCGATACATGTGATAGAATTTACATAATGGAAAGCTTTAATTGGGATTATGAATTTAAACTAAGAAATGTAGAAGTGTTTGGACAGGAAGTATCTCCGATAACAAATTATGCACCAAGCGACCATTATGGATTGTCAGCTTACGTTGATTTTATAATATGAAATATGGAGTACCTTAATTAGGAGACATAAACTAATGATTATTTGGATAAACGGAGCTTTTGGCTCCGGAAAAACACAAACAGCATATGAGCTTCATCGTCGTATTAAAAATTCATATGTATATGATCCTGAAAACATCGGATTTTTTATCAGGGATAATGTTCCGCATGAATTGAAAAATGGAGATTTCCAAAACTATTGCCTGTGGAGAACATTTAACTTTGATATGCTGTCATATATAGCAAAAAATTATGACGGTATAATTATTGTTCCTATGACAATTACAAACAGACAATATTATGATGAAATAATCGGAGAACTGTTAAAGAAATTTACGATTAGGCATTTTATCCTTTCAGCTAAAAAAGAAACCATACTAAAACGTCTTGGCAGGCGCTTTGAAACTAAAAACTCCTGGGCAGCACAACAGATTGACAGATGTATAGAAGCCTTTTCCACAAGTATTACAGAAATTAAAATACAGACAGATGATATGACGATAGATGAAGTGATACAGGAAATTGCTAAGCAGTGCAACATAAAGTTGTCAGATGATAACCGTAATAAATTTCAAAAAACTTGGGGTCGAGTCATTACCCAATTTAAATATATCAGATAATATCATAGATATATGGAGGAAGGCATGCAATATGTTGCATTATTCAGAGGAATTAATGTCGGTGGGAAAAATGTTGTAAAAATGTATGATTTGAAGCAATTGTTTACTGAATTGGGAATGTACAATGTCAGGACTTATATCCAAAGTGGTAATGTGGTTTTTGAATCATATTCAGATAAAGCATCATTACATAGCATGATTTATAAAGGTTTTGCAAATCATTTCGGGTTTGAAAGCTATGTTATGATAAGAGATGTAAATGAAATGACGGATTTGATTAAGCTTTTTCCGTTTTCAGAAGAGGAGATAAGTTCTGCTGAAGCGGCTGATCCTGAAGTAGAGCATATTTATGTTTACTTTTTAGACAATCCCAATTCAAAATTAATTGATGATATATGCAAGGAATTTGCAGGACCGGATATCATCAGACCGGGAAAAAATGAAATATATTTTTTATGTCATCAAAGCATACGTAAGTCAAAGCTTACAATTCGTATTGCGAAGATATTTAATTCAGCTACCGTACGAAACTGGAAGACTGTTAATAAGCTATACAATTTGATGGATACAATGATTTCTTGAAATCAATTTTTTTATAAAAAAGGGGACAAGTATGAGTTTAAATAAATATATAAAAGAGGTTGATAGATTAGAATTCACCGTAACAAATAGTTGTACAGGAAGGTGCAGGCATTGTTCGGAGGGACGTTTATCAGGAGATAAAAAAATTGATAAAGAAAGAGCAGTAAATGCACTGAAGGATGTAGCTTCATTTTATGATGTTAAATCAATTATGACATTTGGTGGTGAAGCTTTGATATATCACGATACAGTTTGTGCAATTCATCAGGCTGCAATGGAATGTAATATACCAATACGTCAGCTTATTACAAATGGATGCTTTTCCAAGGATAATGATCAAATTGTTAAGGTTGCAAGGAAACTAAATCAATCGGGAGTGAATGATATTTTGTTGTCTGTGGATTGCTTTCATGTTGAAAAGCTACCTTTAGATTGGGTTTACCTTTTTGCAAAGGCACTGTGCGAAAATTACAGCGGAAGACTCAGATTGCAGCCCACATGGGTAAATGATGAATCGGACAACAATATTTATAATCTTAAGACAAAGGAATGCCTCGCATACTTCGATAATCTCAATATAGAAATAAATGATGGCGACAGTGTTTTTCCATCCGGAAATGCAGTTGAATATCTGTCAGAATACTTTGAAAAGAAACCGTTAGACATGAATTTCAGATGCGGTGATGCATTTTATACATCACGCCTTGACGATATAAACGAACTAATGATTGACTGCAGCGGCGATGTATTAGCTTGCGATTTTCCCATAGGAAACATTATGGATAACAACATACTTGACATTATAAAGGAATATGATCCGTATAATAACCCATATACAAAAGCATTGCTGGAAAATGGCATCAGTGGAATGCTCAAAGAAGCAGAGAACAACGGTATCGTTATTGATACTTCAGATTATTATACTCCCTGTGGAGTTTGCAGAGCAATTATAGAGGAATCAAGAAAAAAAGTGTGTTAAAAACCGGAGGAATCTAATGAAAGTGGGAGAAGTATGCTTATTAACAAGCGATGTTATTAGGCTATCAAATTTTTATAAAATGCTGTTTCAAATTGACAATGATAGTGATGATGAAGTTCATCAGTTTATTATATCTGAAGAAACAACACTTACTATTTATAATGATGGGATAGAACGAAAAACTAATTTACATAACATTTGTATTGCATTCACAGTTGATAATGTTGATGAAGAATTCGAGAGGTTAAAATCACTTGGTGTTGAGATTATTGAACCACCTGCAATCAGACCGTGGGGTGCAAAGAATATGAGTTTTTTGGATCCTGATAATAACTTGATTATTTACAGGTCTTTTCCTGGTATATAGAATAAATTTTCACAATATCTTAATAGTTTGGAGGAATATATATGAAAAAAGTAAAAATTACAGTACTACGCAAGGAGTTTTATCCGGAGTTTGCGGATGAATATTTGACAGATGGAAAAGAGATAGGACCATGTCCATTATTAAATGTAGGTGATGAATTTATTTTTGAAGGAAGTGCAAAAATGCCGGAGGGATTTTGTCCTTGGGCGTGGATTGACATATATCGCAGCATCAGCTCTATGTCATCCGGCTCAACCTGTAAACCATGGAACAAAAGAGATGGACAAACAATAGTGTGCTGTACAGACGGTATAAGACCTGTTGTTTTCAATGTTGAGGCTATCGGTGATAATTTGAGTTCAATTGAATAGATTGCAAAGCAGAGAATCACAGGAGGGAATATGATAAAAGCAATATTCTTCGATTTGTTTTTTACTCTTGTTTATCCGTCATATTCAACTATGAATGAATATGACGTTATGGGCATATCTGCAATGGAATGGGAGAAATATGCTGAAGATAGCAAACTGTATCGGGAAAGGGCTTTAGGAAATATCAAAACGGAAAAGGAAATAATCAATAAAATTGTTGATATTATGCCATATAATTTGAATGACAATCAAAAACGAGAAATACTTAACAGGCGTCAGGAAAGAATGAAAAGGGCACTGTTAAATGTTGATAATGAAATTCTTAATACTATTAAACAACTGCATGATAAAGGTATCAAGCTTGGACTTATCAGCAATTCCGATATAATTGATTCAAAACATTGGAGGGAATCCCCTTTAGCCGAGTTTTTTGAAGTGGCAGTATTTTCTTGTGATGCAGGCATTATGAAACCTGACACAAAAATATATGAGACAGCGATGTACATGTTAGGTGTCAATCCTAAAGAAAGCATTTTTGTCGGTGATGGCGGGTCGGATGAATTATATGGTGCAAAAATAGCAGGAATGAGAACCGTATTCACTGAATACTTAGAGCGTAAGCCATCGGATAAGATTGAAAATATAAAACTATATGCAGATTTTCATATTGATAAATTTTATGAATTATTAAGGTGTTTAGAGTGATGAATGATAATAATAAAAGTGAATTGATCTTAAACTTAAATAAGCTGCATACTACCTATTTAGGTGTAGAACGAATTAAAAGAAATCTTTGCTTAGATGTAGATGATGTTGTCAGATGGTGCAAAGAAAAAATCAAAGAGCCTGACAGCAGCATAATCAGGAAAGGGAAGAATTGGTATGTAGGTACAGTTGACTGTAAAATAACAGTAAATGCTCACAGTTATACAATAATTACGGCTCATAAGTTAAAAAAATAATATAGTGTGTAGGGAGTAAAAATATGTTAGATAAAATACCAAATGATAAAGATATGACTGCCTTATTGGGGCAGCAGTTGTACAATGTGTGGACAGAATTATGCGAATTAATTGATGCAAAATATGATGTGGATCGGCTTTGGAACAAAGGGTACAGAGAATGGATATATGAGTACAAATATCGCAGAGGCGGAAAGACATTATGTACTTTATATGCAAAGGAAAATTGTATTGGATTTATGGTCATATTCGGAAAAGATGAGAGGGCAAAATTTGAGGCAGGCAGAGAAAATTATTCTGAAGATGTACAGAAAATCTATAATGAAGCCACAACATACCATGACGGAAAATGGATAATGTTTAATCCGGTTGATGCTTCAATGTTTAATGACTTTATTAAGTTATTGGAAATTAAAAGAAGACCAAACAAAAAATAACGAAATTCAATACATGTAATGTGAAAGAAGAACCAATGGAGGCTGCCAGGAAAAATGGAGATAAGAAAACTAACTATTAATGATTATGAAGAAATATACGAGTTATGGATGTCAACTCCCGGGATGGGATTGAATGATGTGGATGATTCAAAATCAGGTATAGATGCTTACTTGAAAAGAAATCCCAACACATGTTTCGTTGCGGTTGCATCCGGTAAAATCGTAGGAGTGATATTATCCGGTCATGACGGACGTCGAGGATATATTTATCATTTAGCGGTTTCTATTGTGAACAGAAACAATGGCATTGGTTCTGCTCTGATTGATTCTGCATTACAAGCTTTGAGGGACGAAGGTATTCACAAGGTTGCACTTGTAGTTTTTAAAAATAATGAAATAGGAAACACCGTTTGGGAGCGCAAAGGGTTTAGTATAAGAGAAGATTTGAATTACAGGAATAAGGCCCTTACAGATTTAAAGCGAATAGATACATAAATCATTATGAGGAGGCAAATTTGGAACGTATAATTATTATAGGCGGTAACGGCTGCGGAAAGACGACATTTTCAAGAAAATTATCCTCCAAGTTGAATTTGCCTTTAATTCATCTTGATAGACTGTATTGGAGAGATGACTGGCAAAATGCATCTGATAATGAATTCAAAGAGTTATTGCTGCAGGAGCTTGTAAAGCTGACATGGATCATAGACGGAAATATGGGTCATACCATACCACTCAGGTTAAAATACTGCGATACAGTTATTTATATGGATTTTCCGAGAATAAAGTGTATTTACGGAGTAATAGAAAGAGTCATAAAAAACTATGGTAAAAGCCGTCCTGACATGGGCGGATATTGTCCGGAAAAATTTGATTTTAAATTTTTAAAAGCCGTTTGGAATTTCAATAAAAATAACAGAAACAGGTATTATGATATACTGGATAGTGCAGACAATGTTAAGATTATCATACTTAAAAATCGTAGACAGATAAGAGAATTTATAGGAAGCTTATAAATACAGGAGTGCAAAGAAACTATTATGATAATACGAGAATATATGCCAAGTGACTGTGAGTCTATGGCAAGACTGTTTTATGATACTATTCACACAATCAATGCGGAGCATTATACAAAGGAACAGCTTGATGCGTGGGCAACAGGAAATATTGATATGAAGGCGTGGGATTGTTCTTTTTTAGAGCATGATACTTTGATTGCAGAAATAGATGGTGTAATAGTTGGATTTTCTGACATGGATAAAAACGGCTATCTTGACAGGCTTTATATTCACAAGGATTATCAGCGAAAGGGTATTGCTGCTGCACTTATAAATAAACTGGAACAGCGTGCGAGAAAAGCGGGTGTATTTAGTTTTGAAACCTATGCGTCAATTACCGCCAGACCATTTTTTGAGAAACAAGGGTATACTGTTGTTGCTGAAAATAAAGCTATACGCTGTGGTATTGAACTGGTAAATTATAAAATGGTTAAAAATTAATTTTTCGATGTAGAGGATGAATTATCAGCAGAAGAGTGGTCGTTGCAGATTATGATATATTATCAGACGGATAAGCATTGAAAGGATAGAGGAATATTGTGGACGAAATTATATTACAAAATAAAACATATAAATTATCATATTTTATAAAAATACCGTTTAAAATATGTCCTGTGTACACACTTATAGAAATAATCAATAAAGTGATGCAGGCATTAATTTCACCTGTCCAGGTGTTGATAATTGCAAATTTTATCGATACCGCATTTAATATTTTTAACGGACAAGCAGTGAAAAACAGTATTTATCTGCCGTTGTTACTGCTTATGCTTACTGTTGCATATTCACATCTAAGTGATTATTTAATGCGCTTTGTAAATTTAAAATTAAAAATGAACATGACAATGGTCTATAAAAAAGCAATTGTTGAAAAACGAGCAAAATTACAGTACCAGCATATTGAAAATAATGATACATGGGATTTAATTTCACGTACATGTCGTGATCCGGTGGAAAAAATTATCGGTGGATTTGATAATTTACTGGATATTACAAGCATTGTGATTCGTGTTGTATCAATTCTTGCAATGCTTATGGTTCAAATTATGTGGGCAGGAGTTGTTATTATAGTTATTTCTGTACCGTTGTTTTCCCTTTCCATAAAAGCAGGTAAAGATGGATATGAAGCAAGCAAGGAAGCTGAAAAGCATAGTCGTCGTGCCGATTATTTAAATAACATTTTACTTGGTAGAGAAACGGTGGAAGAACGAACATTGTTCAATTATACAGATGGTGTGAGTGATAAATGGTACGAAAAGTATGAAATAGCAAGAAAAATTGTAATGAAAGCTGATTTAAAGTATTATGTCAAAATGAAAGGTTCAAGTATCATTACATTATTTATTTCGATGTGTATTATTGGTATTTTATTGATTCCTTTTTCAAATGGCATAATTACAATCGGTATGTTTATAGGTCTTGTGAACAAAACGCTTGAATTAGTACATGCAATGTCTTGGGAGCTTACTGATGTTATGAATAAGCTTGTAAAAAATAAGGAGTTCTTAAAGGATTTAACGGCATTTTTTGCTCTTTCGGAAACTGAAGGTGCTCTTGATTTGCCATGTGATACAAAGTATTTAAAATTTGAAAATATAGAATTTAAAAATGTATACTTCAAGTACCCTGATACGGAAAATTATATATTAAAGGATTTTTCGCTCCTATTACAAAAAGATTTGCACTATGCATTTGTAGGCATAAACGGTGCAGGTAAAACAACAATTACAAAATTGCTTACAGGCATGTATGATAATTTTGAAGGGGAAATATTGATTAATGGAAAAAGTATAAGAAGTTACGGTCAAGCTGAATTAAAGGGTATCTTTTCAGTAGTGTACCAGGATTTTGCTAAATATTATATAAAGGTAAAAGACAATATTGCACTTGGTAATGTTTTAAAATATGACGAGAACTCCATAAATGAAGCAGTTTCTCTGATGGAGCTTGATAATTTAATACAAAGCATGCCTAATGGAATAGATACATATTTAGGTAAAATCAAAGGGAATGGTGTTGATTTATCCGGCGGTCAGTGGCAGAGAATTTCCATTGCACGAAACATATACAGCCCTTCTCTAATCAGAATATTGGATGAACCAACGGCAGCTCTTGATCCAGTTGCAGAAAGCAATATTTATGAAATGTTTGGTAAAATCAGCGGTGGGAAATCGACCATATTTATTACTCATCGCTTGGGTGCAGCAAGGCTTGCCGATGAAATTATTGTTATAGAGGAAGGTAAGGTTAAGGAAAAAGGAAGACATGAAGCATTGCTGAAAGAAGACGGTATATATGCTCAGATGTTTGAGTCACAAAGGAGTTGGTACCAATAGATAAATTACGAAACAAATCTGAAAAACAAAAATCAGGACTTTTTAAAATTTTAATAAAATTATTATTTCCAATTGCATTTAGCACGGCTCCCATATTATTTTTATTGACTATGGTTTTTGCCATTTTGCATGGAGCATCATGGGGAGTTATAACTATGATGCAGCAGAGATTTTTTGATCAGGCGGCATTGCTTGCAGGTAACAATACAAATTTAAATAAGGTTCTTATTTCATTTATGCTGTTGGGATTTGCATACCTTGTATGCAATGTTTTAAACGGAGCGGACAATTTCATACGTGATGTTTCGATAAATAAAATAAAGGGGAAATTATCTCTTGTAATTCACAAAAAGGTTTCAAGGCTAAATCCGATAGATTTTGAAGATACAAGTAAACTTGATAATTTAAACAAAGCAGAGGAAGGCAAAAATAATGCGGTTTTGTTTTTATTTGATTTTACAAGCTTTTTTACATTTTACCTGCCTTATTTCCTGTTTGTTGGATGGTATCTTTTTTCTTTCAAGCCCATTCTTGCTATTGCCATTGTATTTATATTCATACCGACAGCATTGGCGCAAATTGTTCGATCAAAGGTATTTGCAAAGTTAGAGGATAAATCTGCTCCGATACGACGCGAGTACGATTATTACGAAGACTGCATTGCTGGACGTGAATACTACAAGGAAACACGCATGTTAGGAGGCTTTGCCTTTTTTAATAAGATGTATCTTGAATCATTGGACATATTGCAGAAAATAAAATACAAAGCCACAATGAAAACAAATCTCATTGAATTAGCTATGCAAACACTTACGGTTGCAGGATATTTTGGAGTAATTTTAATGTTGTTCCACTTACTCATGAATCAGGAAATTTCCATAGGTGTATTTTCCGCAGTATTTGATTCTATCGGCAGGCTTTATGGAATGATGTATTATTTTATTACCGATGGTATCGGGGATATGGCTAAAAATTCGGGTACAATTGAAAATTATCTTAATTTTCTTGAAATGGGTGAAAGAAAATCTGAAGCGAATATCAAACCAGAATGGGGAGATGTCTCATTAGAAAATGTAAGCTTTGCTTATCCCAATTCCGAAGTATATGCTGTTAAAAATGTGAACTTCACATTGAAAAAGGGAGAAACAATTGCCATTGTAGGAGAAAACGGCTCCGGCAAATCAACTCTAATAAGACTGATAACAGGTCTTTATCTGCCTGATTACGGGAAAGTAACTGTTAACGGAATAGATACAAGAGATATCTCACAAAAAACACTTTATGAAAACACAACGGCCGTTTTTCAAAAATATCAAAGGTACCAGATGACTCTGGAAGATAACATTACAATCAGTAAAAATAATAAAGAATACAGCAAGTTGGACCTTGATAATGTTTGTGAAGTTGCAGGAATCAGTAAGGATGACCCGGCATTTACAGACGGTTACGAAACCATGCTTTCACGTGAGTTCGGAGGTGTTGATTTATCCGGCGGTCAATGGCAGAGGATAGCTATAGCTAGAGGATTATTCAGAAATCATAATCTGATTGTGCTTGACGAGCCAACAGCAGCCATAGACCCATATGAGGAAACGAGAATTTACAACCGCTTTGCTGAAATATCCAGAGATAAATCGGCAATAATCGTCACACATCGGTTAGGCTCGGCAAAGATTGCAGACAGAATAGTTGTTATGAAAGATGGTATGATAGAAGAAATAGGAACTCACGATGAGCTTATACAAGCCGGCAAGGAGTATACAAGACTTTATACAGCACAGGAACAGTGGTACAACTGATAGGAGGAAGACAATATGAAAAGAAATACGAAATTTATAGTTTTAATAGCAGTTCTTATATGCCTGGATATAACCCTTATTTTAATAAGGGGATTATTGAACCCAAGCTTGAATAAAATTACGGAGCAAAAAGGTTATACGATAACTAATCAAGTTGAAAAGTCAATAGAAATTATATTAGATAAAAAAGAACTGCCTTCAGATTTAAATTTTGATAAAAGTATTTCATTTAAAAAAGATGATATTATAATTTATCAGACAGATACGAGCACGATGTATCTGAAATCAATTGATTATGCAAATTCGGATACAGAATATATGAGTCTTACTTTTGATTTTTATTATGATTTAACTCAGGAGGGCACAATAATCGTCCCATATGACGTAATAAAAAAACATGATGGAACTTCATATTCATTTTTTATCGCGACACATTCAGAACAAGTAAATGATAAATATAAGGTATTTGATGATGCAGTTTCAATTCATGGGCAGGGTCCCTCAGAACAGTTCAATGTATATCTGAAAAAAGATGTTTTTACAGAAGCGGAAGATGTAATTTCTTTTGTAGTAGATAATTTTAATGAGCTTTCATATGTAAAGAAATAGGTAATAAATTTAAGGAGAAT
Organism: Bacillota bacterium; assembly: GCA_023425285.1. Taxonomy (GTDB): domain Bacteria; phylum Bacillota; class Clostridia; order Tissierellales; family Sedimentibacteraceae; genus Sedimentibacter. The sequence continues at coordinate 535 of JAFACY010000199.1, read as the reverse complement.
AAGATATGGATATAAATATTTTGTTGTTTGATGATTTTGAAACTCTGGATGCTTTTGGTCCGGTTGAAGTGTTCGGATGTATAGAAGAATACAGACTGCGTTATGTTTCATTCAACGGTGGAACTGTCGTAAGCAAGCAGGGTATACGGATACTAACAGAAAATATTGATGACGTCGATCAACATGGGATTCTTTTAATTCCCGGCGGACAGGGGACGAGAGCTTTGGTCAATGATTCTGAGTTTATTGAAAAGCTGTCAGACTACATAATGAAATCAGAATATTGCCTCACGGTGTGTACAGGCTCAGCCTTGCTTGCCAAGACAGGACTTTTGGACAACATACGGGCGACATCCAATAAAAAAGCGTTTGAATGGGTTAAATCGGTAAATACGAATGTTTTGTGGGTTAAGGAATCCAGATGGGTTGTGGATCAAAAATATTATACTTCCTCCGGTGTATCTGCCGGAATAGATATGGCATTAGGATTTGTATCGGAAATGTTTGGCATGGATAAGGCTCGGGAGGTCTGCAG
>JAFACY010000102.1 GCA_023425285.1 Bacillota bacterium | reverse complement strand
GTAATTTCTTTTCTTGTAAAGGAACTGGAACGCGCATCTCTTTGGCTGAATGACGGGAAAGCCGTAGATGAAGAAAAGATATGGTTCCAGATAAAACGAAAAAATCTGGTTTCTCAGAAAATACGCAAAATACTTGATTTGCGTCTTAAGGCTCCTCTATATCTGAGAAGTGCTCCTACCATGCAATTACTTCAGGGTTCCACTCATTATTTCGGAAATCCGGAAAGATATATTGCATTGTTGGACATAATAATTGATGAACTGACTGAAGCATCCAGAATTCCGGAAGAACGTTCCTTTATTCCTGTCGTGCTGGCAGGTGGAGGTGCCGGAAGTCTTGAAATGTTAGAGATTATTGAAGAATCAGGTGGCGCTGTATTAGGTTGGTTAGTAGCCGATGTAAATGATTATCGCACGGATGTTCCGCCGCTGGAATCAATTGCACATTATGTTCTTGATGCACAATCCCGAGGAGAACTTGGTGAAGGTGCAGGGACATCAGCAACTTACAGACGCTTTCTTGCAGAAGATATAATTAAGAAAACAGGCGCAAAGGGTATTATTTCTTCTGCGATTACCGGCTGTCCCTATGGCAGTGTTGTACAGAAAACGGAAAGGGACTATTTCAAAGGCTTGGATATACCTGTGATTTCTGTAGAAACAAATGTACACAAAGAAAGACCATCCGAGGAACAGATTATGCGTGTCAAAACCTTTGTTGAAATGTTGTCGTAATAAAAAAATATTAAAAGATTAGTATCCTGTAACAAAAGGATACTAATCTTGGTAAAAACATAATTAACAATGGTTTTTATATATAAAACATAATTGCACTTTCTTTTTTGTGTTTCTCTGTTTCGCTGACTAAATCAGCTATTGTAATTGTATTCAATATTTTCCTCACACTTGTATCCAATACATCAAAAACAGATAACTTTAAGGCTTTTTCAATTTCGGGCGCTCTTTCAGGCACTGTATTCTGGGTTTGCTCAAACAAAGATGCTTCTACAGCAAGTAATACATCCAGAACCGTTATGTGTTCAGGTGCTCGTGAAAGCTGATATCCACCTTGTGCACCCTTTGTGGAAATAACAATTTTGGATCTTTTCAAAAGCGAAAAGGCTTGCTCCAAATATATTTTAGAAATTCCAAGCTTTTCGGCAATACTTATTATAGTAATACATTCTCTGCTGTCGTATTGCTGTGCCATGCTGATGACTGATGCAAGAGCATATCGCCCTTTAGCAGATATTCTCATAATTTCACTCATTTCATAATATAGTATGTATTAAATATAAGGTGAATAGATGTACTTGTCAATACCAAATCATAATCTCGGGCACTGAGCTTCGCCGCTTTAATTATGAAGTCAGTACTTAAAAACCTAAGATTTTTCAGACCAAGGCTCTCATAATGATACATACAAATAGGTTTAAAATTGATTGAAAATAGTAATATCTTTGATGTGATAAAAAAGAAAAAAATGAATATGAAAAAAACAAAAAAACTATTGACATATAGAAAAAGTAATCATATAATAAAACCAATTAAACATATAAATTTAGTATGAAATAAAAAGGAGATATAATTATGGCAAAGATTTATCAGAATTTAACAGATTTGATTGGGCGAACTCCGCTTTTGCAGTTGAACAAATATGATGAGCAAAAAGGTGTAAAGGCAGATATTGTCGCAAAGCTTGAATATTTTAATCCGTTAGGAAGTGTGAAGGACAGAATTGCTTATGCTATGATTGCAGATGCTGAAGAAAAAGGGATAATCAATAAAGACACGGTTATCATAGAGCCTACAAGTGGTAATACGGGTATAGGACTTGCGTTTGTAGCTGCGGCAAAGGGTTACAGGTTGATTCTTACAATGCCCGAAACTATGAGCATTGAGCGCAGAGCTTTAGTTGCTGCTCTTGGAGCAGAGATTGTTCTTACTCCTGGCGCTGAAGGAATGAAGGGTGCAATAAACAAGGCAGAGCAATTAGCTGAAGAGTTTTCAGATTCATTTATTCCGCAGCAGTTTAATAATCCTGCTAATCCTAAAGCGCATCGTGAAACCACGGCAATTGAAATTCTTGAAGATACAGACGGAGATATTGCTGCTTTTGTATCCGGTGTTGGAACCGGTGGAACTGTATCCGGTGTTGGTCAGGTATTAAAAGAGAAATTACCGGGTGTTAAAATTATTGCTGTAGAGCCTGCTGCATCTCCCGTGCTTTCCGGGGGAAAACCGAGCCCTCACAAAATACAGGGAATAGGTGCGGGATTTGTTCCGGAAGTATTTGACAGAAACGTGATAGATGAAATTATAACTGTAGGTAATGATGAAGCATTTGAAACGGCACGAAATGTAGCAGCTGCCGAGGGCTTACTTGTTGGAATATCATCAGGAGCAGCGTTATATGCGGCTACTCAGCTTGCCTTACGACCTGAATTTGCCGGCAAAAAAATAGTTGTTCTGCTTCCGGATACCGGCGAGAGATATCTGTCAACACCGCTTTTTATAAAAGAATAATTTAAATTTAATGTAGGGAGAAAGTCAATGATTATTAAATCTCTTAAGAAGTTTTATGGTAACATAGAATTCATGCGTTGTTGTAACAACGCTTGTTGTCCTGCGCAAAAACCGTGTCTTCTGAATGAGGTTTATACGGAACAGTTACAAATTTAAAGATAGTTGTAAGTGTATTTCGATATATAATTAGCATTTGGATTTCTGGTTTTTATATAACATGAAATCTAAATGCTCTTTTTTTACACATAATTCATACTTATCATATATATGATATATGATATTATAAAAATAAAAAATTAAAGGAGAATATTATGAAAAAATTTCTATCAATTGCACTTGTACTGCTGCTGGTTATATCGCAGTCTGCATGCTCTGACACAAAAAAAACGAATCAGACACCGGCAGAACAACCTTCTGTCAATGAACAGCCGACTTCTACTGAGCCTTCGGCAGCAGACATAGAGTCTGCTTATCAGGCGGAACCCGCTTCGAAGCGGACAATTAATATAGGCTATGACAGCGGACTTTGCCAGGCAGCTGTACCCATAGCACAATTCAAGGGATTTTTTGAAGCTGAAGGTCTGAACACTCAGCTTACCAAGACAGGAGGAACCCTTGATAATGCACGTGATGCCCTTGCCGGAGGCAAGATTGATACCACCACGGGAATGATTGCAGGATGGCTCAAACCGGTGACTAACGGTGTGGATATCAGATTTACTGTTGGACTGCATACAGGATGTACATCTGCATTTGTATTGGCAGATTCGGACATCACGCATTTTAATACCGGTCAGACAGTTGCCGTAAGCGGAGGCATAGGTGGTGTAAATCATAATATTGCATATCGCTTCATTGCTCATGATGGTTTTGTACCTGAAGATTTCACGTGGAAGGATTTTCCTGCCGATCAGACACTTCTTGTATTGCAAAACGGAGATGCCGAAATAGCTGTCTTAGGAGATCAGCTTGCTGAAAAATGGGTTGCAGATGGTACGCTCAGACGTATCCGTTCATTACATGAGGATGAGGATTTTGCAGATGAAGCTTGCTGTGTATTGGGGATTTCCGGTGCATTTTTGGATGAGAATCCTGTCACAAGCGAAAAAATAAGCCGTGCTGTTTATAAGGCAGCGTTATGGATTGGGGAAAGTGATGAAAACAAGGCTGAAGCAGCAAAAATTTTACTTGACAATGGATATATAAGCGGTTCGGAAGAATACGCGCTGCAGCTTATGAAAATGTTTGAATGGGGACTGCCAAATGATTTGACTGAAAAAACACTGTATGATTCGGTTGATGAATATCAGAGCCTGGGTGTTATATCCAAAGATCTTGATGCGGATGCAATAAAAGAGCAAATTTGGAATCCGCTCAATATAGAATAGTCCGGGAGGTATTGTATGAAATTGACAGCATGGGAGCTGCATCAGATAGAGAGCTCTCCGAAGTCTAAATTCCGGAGGAGGCTTGATAGGTCAGTATCTGTTCTCCCGCTTTTGCTAACAATTGCTCTGATATTGCAATACAAGCTGGTTCCTGATTTTGAAAAATACTCGGCAAACAATATTGCTTATCCTATAAGTGATACATATACCATATTTGCAGGTATATTCGCTGTTATACTGCTTGTAAATTTCGTTGCTTCACTTTTTTCGGATAAGGTTTATGAAAAGCTTCTTTATAGGGCACCTCTATATTGCGTTATAATTACCGCTGTTGGATTTTATGATTATGCTACATTGAAAACAGGAATATTGCCGCTTCCGTATTTTCCATGGATAGACCGTATCCTGCTTGCGATTATTGATGACAGAATCATGCTGCTCGACTGTATCAAAAATTCATTGATCTTATTATTTTCCGGATATTTTACCGGTGCGGCTGTAGGTCTTATAACCGGTGTCGGTGCCGGATGGAGTAAGCGTGTGCGTTATTGGGTTGTACCCTTGATCAAGATTCTGGGACCTATTCCTTCGACAACATGGATTTCAATTATCCTGATTGTTGCCAGTTCTTTGTTTGGTGGTTCTGTGTTCATGATTGCGTTGGGTGTATGGTATCCCGTGACAATGTCTGCCTTCAATGGAGTTTCCAATGTTGAACGCAGTAATTTTGAGGTTGCAAGAACCTTTGGTGTTAATAATTTAGGTCTTGTTTTCAAGGTAGCTGTTCCTGCTGCAATGCCCAGTATCTTCAATGGGCTTACTCAGGGAATGAGTATCGCATGTACGGCACTGATGGTAGCAGAAATGCTTGGTGTGGAAAGCGGATTGGGATGGTATATCAATTGGCAGCGAGGTTGGGCCGAGTTTGCTAAAATGTATGCCGCAGTTATTATTATCTGCCTCACATTTACAGCTGTAAATCTTGTGCTGACCTTAATAAAAAAACGTGTTTTACGATGGAAGGGGGATAATATATGAGCGCCAGAATTGAAATAAATAATGTAACTAAGATTTTTGCAAGACCGGGAGATGATACGCTTTTGGCTCTTGATGATGTTTCAGCTGATATTAATCATGGTGAGTTTGTAGCCTTGCTTGGAGCCAGCGGGTGTGGGAAAAGTACACTTCTCAGGATAATTGCGGGGCTTGAAAAACCGACACGCGGTGAAATGGTCTTTAATGGAAAGCCTATTCGAGGTACAGACCCCCGCCGTGGACTGGTTTTTCAGGATCACACGTTATTTTCATGGCTTACAGTGAAGCAAAATATTGAATTTGCTCTAAGATCAACAAAACAACTCAGTGAAAAAAAACATGAAATCGAAAAATGGATTTCACTTGCGGGACTGACCGAATTTGCAGATAATTATCCTCATCAGCTCAGCGGTGGCATGCGTCAGCGTGCCGCGTTGGTTCGTGCGTTGTCTGTTTCACCCGATGCATTGCTGCTTGATGAACCTCTTGGAGCACTTGACAGCTTTACCCGTATGACCCTGCAGGACGAGCTGATACGATTGTGGAAAGAACGAGAAAATACGATGATTATGGTTACGCATGATGTGGATGAGGCAATTTATTTAAGTCAACGAATTATTATAATGTCTCCCCGTCCTGGTCGAATCAGTAAAATAGTCAATGTGCCTATGAGCTATCCGCGCAATCGTGCATCAGGTGATTTTACGGAACTGCGGTTACAAATACTTAAGTTTTTGGATTATGCAAAGGATATTAGAGAGGAATATACAATATAATTAGATGGCATTCAAACTGGACTTTTTCGCAAAACTGTTCACGGCATTGGGAAATAGCGGAATCAATATCAGTATGTTATAGTGGGTGTTGAAAATAAGGATTTTGAAAATGCAATAAAAGCAATATATCATGCATTTGTTGAATAAAGCATAAAATTTACTTATTAATCATATAGCTTTAGTAATATATATGACGGAGGCCGTATTGATTAACGATGATGTAAAACAGATATATTCCATCGCAGGAGCGTTTATTGCATTTCTCATAGGCTCGGGGTTTGCCACAGGTCAGGAAATAATGCAGTACTTTGCCGCATATGGAGTTAAAGGACTCATAAGTGCTATAATCGTATTTTTTTTATTCATATACACGGGAGTCAGTTTTGTTACAACAGGATACACACATAAGTTTGATAAAGGAAACGACATTTTTATATACTATTGCGGCAGGAATGCCGGACGTATTTACGATTATTTTTCCGTGATATTTGCATACATGTCCTTCTTCGTCATGGTTGCCGGTGCCGGTGCAACTCTGAATCAACAGTTTGGACTGCACGTGTCCTTTGGGTGCATAGCAATGTCGATGCTTTCAATTGTTACGGTAATATTCGGTCTGGACAACATAGTAAATATAATAAGCAAAATAGGTCCCGTAATAGCAACCATGGCTATTTTATTGGGATTGACAGCCATCATTAAAAATTTTGACGGTTTGAAAAATATAAGCATAATTCCTGAGCTCGATATTATGAAGGCATCGGAAAGCTGGCTGTTTTCAGCGCTTTTATATGTGGGCTTCAACATACTTCTGCTTTCGGTTTTCATGTCATCTATAGGAGCAAGAACAAAAAGCATAGGGGTTGCTTCCAGGGGTGCAATTTTTGGAGCTGCGGGATATTCCATCGCCATAGCGGTCATAGCCATAGGGCTGATGGCCAATATAGAAAAGACGGCTCATTCTCAGATACCTTCACTGATGTTAGCATCGGAAATTGGAGCTCCGGTTGCAATAATATTTTCCCTTAGCATCTTTGCCGAAATATTTACCACGGCAGTCCCGCTTTTGTGGATAGTGTCTTCAAGGATAGCTCGTGAAGATACGTATATGTTTAAAGCGGCAACGGTTGTGCTTGCCATTTCAGGTACGGCAATCGGATTAATGATTCCCTTCAACAGGCTCGTCAACATTATTTACGTCATCAACGGATATGCCGGAATTGTATTTTTGTTTTTTATGGTTAAAAAATCAATCCTTAAAAAATAACGAATTTCTCAGAGGTTCGTTATTTTTTCATTGTTAATGTGGTATTATTCGGGTATACTACATATATCATATCATAGCCTCGGCAATGCAAGCGAGCTTTCGCTGCACTCGACTCAGAAAGGAGTTAACATGGAAAGAGAAAACAACAGATTAAACGAAGAATTAAGACCAATTAAAATTACAAAAAATTACATAATGCATCCGGATGGTTCGGTGTTAATAGAGGTGGGAAATACAAAGGTAATATGTACGGCATCGGTTGAGGACAAGGTTCCTCCTTTTTTAAAGGGAACGGGCAAGGGGTGGATATCTGCGGAGTATTCGATGATACCCGGCTCAACCAAGACGAGAAAGCCCAGAGATATTAACAAACTTAAAATTGACGGCAGAACACAGGAAATCCAGAGGCTTATAGGAAGAAGTCTCAGATCTGTGGTCGAGCTGGAAAGTATCGGGGAAAGAACAATATGGATTGACTGTGACGTTATACAGGCTGACGGAGGAACAAGGACGGCATCCATTACGGGAAGCTTTGTCGCGATGACGGAAGCAATTTATAAATTGTATAAAAACGGTGAAATTGAAAAAATGCCTGTGAGAAGCTTCGTATCTGCGGTAAGTGTGGGAATAAAGGACGGAGAAACCATAATGGATTTAAACTATGAGGAAGACAGCAGTGCTGATGTTGATATGAACATAGTTATGACAGATAAGGGTGAATTCATAGAGGTTCAAGGAACCGGTGAGGAAGCGACATTTACTCATAATGATTTAATGAGCCTGATATCACTTGCAGCTAAGGGATGCAAGGAATTAAATGTCTTGCAGCGTTCGGTGCTGGGAGAAGAAATAAGCGGAGAAATAGGAAAATGAGCAGAAGAATAATATTGTCCAGCGGAAATAAGCACAAGGTAAGTGAGATAAAGGATATTTTAAAGGACATGCCCTTTGAAGTAATATCAAAAGATGTCTTGGGGTATAATGATTTTGATGTGGAAGAGAATGGAACCACATTAGAGGAAAATGCACTGAAAAAGGCAGAGGAGCTGCATAGGCTGACTAATGGAATAGTAATTGCGGATGATACGGGACTGTTTGTAGATGCACTTAATGGAGCTCCGGGTATATATTCGGCAAGATATGCGGGAGAACCTACATCAGATAAAAATAACAGGGAGCTGCTTCTTGAAAATCTGAAGAACATTCCTTATGAAAAGAGGAAGGCACATTTTAAAACGGTCATAGCCGTTGTTTTTGAAGATGGCAGCAAAATGACAGCGGAAGGAAGTGCTTTTGGAGTAATCGGCTTTGAAGAAAAGGGTAAAAACGGGTTCGGTTATGATTCCCTGTTTATATC
>JAFACY010000083.1 GCA_023425285.1 Bacillota bacterium | reverse complement strand
GACATAAACAAAATGCATTTCTTTGACAAGGAAACTGAAAAAGCTGTATGTCATTAATCTGAGTTAATGAATTAATATAAAAGTTACGGAGAATTAAGTTATCATGTATAACGTTTAATTCTCCGTTTTTTGTATTGTCTTTGTCAATCGAAACATCCTTGAATATTTTGTCTTTCATCTGTTATTATTAGAGAAGCATAGAAAAATTTATTTAAAGACAGCAAGAATGGAGAAGAAAATTATTTTCAAAACAGATATATTATGATTACCACGTGGAATAAAGAGGTGAAAAGGGTGGAACTGAGAACTGTAATACTTGATAGTCTGAAGTATATTGAAGAAAATATCAATGAAGAAACTATAAAAGCGGAAGATATTGCCCAAAATGCCGGATATTCATTATATTATTTTTCAAGGATATTTAAAAGGGAAACAGGACTGTCAATTATGGAGTATGTAAAGGAACGGAGATTGATTAAGGCATCGGAAGAAATAGCTTCAGGAAAGAAAATAATCGATATTGCATTAAACTATGGATATCAGTCTCACGGAGGCTTTACAAAAGCATTTAAAAATAAATTCGGTTTTTCACCAATCCTCTTAAGAGCGTTCAACTTACAAATTAATTTTTTGGGAGGTAATCATGATATGAAACATGTATTTATGAAAAGCAATGACATTCACGCTTCGAAAGAGGAGTTATATGCTATCCTTACGGCGACTATGAATGACAATATGATAGGATATGACCATGAAAAGATTAAGAAGGCATATGAATTTGCCTGTATGGCACATAGTGACAAAAAGAGGTATTCGGGAGATGACTATGTCACTCATCCCATTAATGTTGCCATTTTGTTGGCAGAAATGGAGGCAAGTGAGGATGTAATCATAGCCGGATTGTTACATGATATTATCATAGAAAAAACATGCATACCTATTGAAGAGGTGAGAAAGGATTTTTCCGATAAAATTGCAGACATTATTTTGAGGTCAGTAGAATTTGACAGAAATGATAATATAACTGATGAAGCTGTTATAATGGTTAAAATAGCTGACAGGCTTCATAATATGAGAACAATAAAGTTTATAGATGAAAGTCACTGGAAGGATAAGGCGAAAGAAACATTAGAAATATTTCTGCCCATAGCGGCTAAGATGAATAATGAGAAGGTAATGGCAGAATTAAATGATTTGTCGGTTAGGTATATTTAATATCAGGCTTTAAATTAATATTTATGTAATAAATATGTTGCTACCATAAAGTTGCAACATATTTTATTTTGTTATATAATAGCGGGGATAATTATTAAGAAATTAACAGAGGTGAGTTTTATAAGAATTGGTGAGTTTTCAAAAAAACATAATGTAACACAGAACACGGTAAGACATTATTTGGAGATGGGCTTATTGTTAACCAAGAAAATTGGTGGACAATACATTTTTTCTGAAAATGATAATAGAGATATGAAAAGAATAATTAATTTGAAAGATTTAGGTTTTAATTTAGGAGAAATATCAAGATTATTGACCTATTTAAGATTATCTGGATTTGAAACAAATGAGTATGAGAACATGCTTATGAAAATGTTATACAATAAAAGAGATGAAATAAGAAAAGTCACTCAAAAATATGAAAAAATGTATTTTGATATAGATGGAGCAATTGAAAAAATTCAAAAGGATAGTATAAGGAATATCTCTGCAATAGGTTTTCCGGTTTCTTATTTAGGGATATTAAGATGTCCGGACTGCAAAAGCATGCTAAATATTAATAATGGGATTATAGATAATAATATGCTTATAGAAGGCAATATAAAATGCAAGTGTGGATATCATTTATTATTGAAAGATGGTATTTTTATTGAAGAAAAGACGGTAAGAAAAAGAAAAGTAAATGGTGAGCCTATGCCATCATCAGAGGAATATCTTAAAACTGCTTCACCTAAATTTATAAACTTCGTTTGTAACGGTATGATAAAAATGACGGATGAATTGAAGAAGTATCATAATGATTCCAAGCTTATTCTGGAGTTAGAGCATTGTGTCGGTTATTTTCTTACTCATTATATAGAGCATTTGCCGAAGGATGCTACATACATACTTGTTGACTATGATTTAGATAAAATAGCCGGGTTGAAAAAATCATTAGAATTAATTCAGGAACATAAAAATTTCATATTTCTGTGCTGTGATATAAACAGAATACCTCTAAAAGAGGAATCTGTAGATATTATTATTGATCATTGGATGACAAAGGATTATGCACAAACTGACAACAAGTTTGTTCTAAGCGAAGTAATGTCGCTTTTAAAAGATGGCGGTATTTTAGTGGGAGCATATCCTTATTTTAAATCTATGTTCAACATCAAACGTATCCATTCTTACGCGTTAGAGTATTTCAATAGGGATAAACTTATTGAAAAGATTGAATCTCTTTTGATTAAAAAAGTTCAGATTTCGGATACAGATTCTGTTACTGAGGATAATCCCTATAACTTTGATGTAGGCGGTAAAGAGGTATTTCAAATGATATATACGGGTAAGAACAAAACATAGGGTAACCCGATGTTTTGTTCTTTTTTTGTGAGAAAAAGCTGATTAAACATACTTGACATAAGGTTAGCCTAAAATTCTATAATTTAGTTAGATAATTCACAAACGAATGTGAATATAAAATAATCTGGAGGTTAACATGAAACAAACAAAAAAATTATTAGCGTTTCTCTTATGTGTTATGATGCTGGTTACTTCATGCACTGCGGCAAATCAGCCACCTGAAGAAAATGTAGAACCGGAAGAGGAAAAAATTGCAGCTGATGCATATAAGCCGGGTACGTATGTTGCCACAAAGGTTGGTTATTCAGGACCACTTTCGGTAGAAATTATAGTTGATGAAAACTCTATAAAGGATATAAGCCTTAAAGAGTTCAACGACACAGTGATGGTAGGGGATCAGGCTTTCGCAACTATAAGAGAGAATATTCTTAAGAGTCAGTCATTGAATGTTGATACTGTTTCAGGCGCTACAATTTCAAGTTTTGCTGTTATAGGAGCTGTGACAGATGCTCTGGGCAAAGCAGGAGCAAACATAGACTATTTAAAATCTAAGGAAATTGAAAAAGAATCTGCTTCACAGCTAAACTGGGAAACAGACGTTCTCGTAATAGGATCAGGAATGGCGGGAATGGCAGCAGCTATTGAAGCAGCCAATAATGGTGCTAAGGTCATCATGCTTGAAAAATTGGGAAGAGTCGGAGGAACAACTACACTATCGGCAGGATGGGTACATGCAGCAGGAACCAGGATTCAAGAAAAAAACAATATCGAAGATAGTTCTGAGAAATTTTATGAAGACTGGATGATGCTTGCTGAACGTGCAAAGGATGAATTTGTAGATGAAGAAATGGTTCGCTATACAACGGAACATTCTTCAGAAAACATAGAATGGCTGATAGAGAATGGGGTGAAATTTTCGGACAACCTTATGGCAGCTGGTATATACGAAGGCAGGAATATTCCCCGAATACACATGACTGAAGGCGGTAAGGGATATATTATAAAATATATGTACGAAACAGCCGAAAAATTAGGTGTGGAAACTCATTTAAATACTCCTGCAACAGAGTTGATAAAAGATGGAAACAAGGTTATTGGTGCAAAAGCGGTTGATAAGGATGGCAATAGAATTACTATTAATGCCGGTGCTGTAATTATTGCAAGCGGTGGTTTTGCCGGTAATAAAGAGATGATGGCAGAATACTATCCTCAGTATACAGATTATGTGAACACTTCTGTAAATACAGGTGACAGTCTGGTTTTTGCAAAAGCTGTAGGTGCCGATATTATAGAAAAAGATGCCTTGCAACTTCACCATAATCTCGGAAATGACGGGTCGCTGGGATATTTTACACCAGAATGCGTATATGTTACACCTGAAGGTGAGCGATATGTAGATGAGGCCGAATATTTTTATACAAGAACACGTGCATTAAATGAAAAAGGTTTTGGAGATACTCATATGTTAGTTCCTCAAGCGTTATATGAAGCAAAGAAGGAAAGCATAGACAAAGCTATAGAAATAGGAAAAGGCTTCAAAGCCGATACAGTTGAAGAACTGGCTGACTTGATGGGAATGAAGGCTGATGTACTAAAAAATACGGTTGACAGATACAACGAATTGGTGCTGGCAGGAGAAGATGCAGATTTCAATAAACCTTCGGAATATTTATTTCCTATTGAAGCTCCTTATATAGGATTAGATCTCACCGGTAACTTAAATGACACATATGTAAGTATGAGAATTAATATGAACTCACAGGTTATAGATGTAAATGGAAATGTCATAGAAGGATTATATGCTGCAGGAGCTGCAGCCAGTGCTCAAACCCTGAATCAGGAATATATAGGCAGTGGGTCTGCATTGCTAAATGGACTTACATTCGGCAGAGTTGCAGGTGCTCATGCTGCATTGCAAAATAAACTGATACCATAAAGTTGTTTCAAGCTGTATACGTTGAAACTGCTGAGGGAAGATCTTATGTATAGGATCTTCTCTTGTTTTATTTTGATTCATAGGCTCATTGCATCTTATATATTTGACAAGCTTTTTTATTTATGATAATATTAATTTTAAGGGGAGCTTAATGAATTAGGCTGAGATAGAACTACTCCAATGTTCAAAACCCTAAAACAGGAATACTGTTTGGAACCTGATCCAGATAATGCTGGCGGAGGGATTGTACATATTGTGAGTATAGTAGTTTTTTATACTTTTGTGGACCCCTCCGGAAACGGAGGGGTTTTTGTATGCCGCTGTTCGGGAGAAGGAATATGGTCATAGTCTGCCTATCAGACTAAATACATCATGTGAGGAAGAGAGAAATGAAAATTAAGAAAAGAGCTTCATGGGTCATCATATCAATATTGATTTTATCAGTATTGATGCTCACATCCTGCGACAGTAAGGGCGTACAGGATGCTCGGAATAATGATGACAAAACAAAACTGAGAATCGTACTTGACTGGACACCCAATACAAACCATACAGGTCTGTATGTTGCACAGACAAAAGGGTTTTTTGCGGAGCAGGGTCTGGAGGTTGATTTATTGCAGCCGCCTGAAGACGGAGCGGTTATATTGGTCGGAGGCGGAGGTGCCGAGTTCGGAATCAGCGCTCAGGATTCATTGGCTCCAAACAATGCGTCACAAAATCCCATACCGGTAACAACTGTGGCAACTATCATACAGCACAACACGTCAGGTATCATATCACTGAAGGAAAAGGGCATAGATTCTCCTTCAAAGATGTCCGGTCACACATATGCAACATGGGATATGCCTATAGAGCAGGCAATAATAAGAAAGGTTGTAAATGATGACGGCGGAAAATTTGAAGAAATAAATCTGATTCCTAATACGGTTACGGACGTGGTTACAGCCTTGCAGACTGATATAGACTCAGTATGGATATTTTATGCGTGGGATGGTATTGCCACAAAAGTAAAGGGTCTGGAAACAAATTATTTCAACTTTTCGGATTACGGAAAGGAAATGGATTACTACACCCCTGTTTTGATAACAAACAATGAATTTGCTAAGAAGAATTCGGAGATTGTAAGAAAGGCACTTACTGCAATAAAAAAGGGATATGAATATGCAATTGCTAATCCGGACGATGCTGCTGAAATTCTGCTGGCTGCAGCACCGGAGCTTGACAGGGAAATAGTTGTAGAAAGCCAGAAATGGCTGGCAGAGCAATATGTTGCGGATGCCGATATGTGGGGATACATAGATCCTGAAAGATGGGATGCGTTTTATAAATGGCTTTATGAAAACAATTTAGTTGAAAATGAAATTCCTGAGGGAACAGGATTAACAAATGAGTATTTAGAAAAATAAGAAATTATCAGGAGGTATTTAATGGCTATGGCTATTTTTGACGAGTTTGCATCAGATTATGATGCATGGTATACGGATAAAAAGGGAAGCTTTGTTGATAAGGTTGAAACAGATCTGGCATTTAAAATGATTCAGATCAAAAAAGGAATGAAAATACTTGACGCAGGCTGCGGAACAGGAAATTTCAGTGTAAAGCTTGCAAGCATGGGATGTGATGTGACGGGAATTGATATTTCCGATAACATGCTCAGTATAGCAAGGAAAAAGTCTTCTGAACAGAAGCTTGATATTGAATTTATCAATATGGATGTAACCAAGTTATCCTTTGAAGATAATGAATTTGATGCGGTACTTTCTATGACTGCCTTTGAATTTGTAGAGGACGCTCCCCAGGCTCTGGAGGAACTGCTGAGAGTGGTCAAAAAGGATGGAACGGTTTTGATTGGAACCATTACAAGTAACAGTAAATGGGGTGAATTGTATCTATCAGAGCCATACCGTGAAAATTCGGTATTTAAACATGCCAAGCTCAGGACTGCGGATGAAATCAAGAATTGGAACGAAAACAAGCTGCAGGATATCGGAGAATGTCTGTTTGTACCACCTCATGCAAATGAAGAGGATTTTACTTACGAGAATGAAAATAAGTTATCTAAAATATCAAGAGGAGGCTTTGTGTGTGCTGTATGGAAAAAATAGCATCTTGTGAGATTTCGTTCATTCCCGTATCAAGTGCCGATTATATAGGAGATGTTGATAAGGTTATTGAGATGATCCATAACTCGGGACTCGAAAATCAAGTAGGAGCTCTTTCAACATTTGTACGTGGAGAAAGAAGCAGAGTAATTAAATTAATTACAGAAATATATGAGAAAATGGACGATGTAACAAACTTCACCATGGATATAAAAATATCCAATATATGCGGATGTGCACAATAAAAATTTTTATCAGACATAATAAAAACTTATGCATAAATGCGTAAGTTTTTTGTTAAATAATAAGGAATAGATTATATATCGGATTTTCTGGTAATCATATATGCTATTATCACGGCGACAATTCCTGTTATAAGCTTTGCGGCTATCATGGCAGATATGGCGTCTTTGTTCACTACAGCCACATATCCTAAATAATCGCCGAATACAAAGGAAGCACCTACCGCAAATGCAACACTTATAACCTTTCCTCTGTCATCCATATCCTTAAGCATGCACAGCATTGGAATATTATTTGCTAAGCATGCCACCATGCCTGTTACGGCAACTTCTCCGATACCTAATATACTTCCTGTTTTAATTAATGCATTTTTGAATATCTTAGTTATAAAATGAACCAGAGGATATGCACCTGCAAGAATTATTCCCACCGAGCCTACGGCATTTATTCCGTCACTTAAAGGTGCCATTCCGGGTATAACAACTATTCCGGTAAGAGTTTCGATAATAATGGCGGAAAGACCCAGAAGAATGAGTGAGGTAATGAATTTCCCAAAGTATATAAATGCTTTTACAAGCTTGCTTTGCGCAAATATAAGACCGGCAGATATTAATAAAGAAAACAATATTGCAGGAACTAAGTTTTTAACTATTTCCATAGTTCCGAGACCTAAAAGCAGACCTCCTATGAAAGCTCCGGCAGGTATAGCAATCATACCTGCCAGAACTCCCTTAGCTAAAAAAATGCGGTCTTTTTCCTTAATTATCCGTAAACCTACCGGTATTGTAAATATTAGTGTAGACCCCATCATGGTTGCCAATATTACACCGGAAAATTGTATGAACTTCTCATTATTGGCGAGCATTACAGCAAGAGGATATCCTCCCATGTCGCTTGGAAAAATGGTTCCGGCAAACACTGACGGATCTGCTCCGAAAAAGTTATATACGGGAATAATCATGGGACTGAATATATTTGAAAATACGGGTGCTAAGGATATGGCACCTATCATGGATATTGCCAATGGTCCCATTGACATAATACCTTCTTCAAATTTATCTCCGTAGCCTAATTTGTTCCCAAAAATTCTATCTAATACACCTATTGCCATAAAGACTGTCATTATGTAAATTATAATATCGTTTATATTCATATGCTTACATTCCCTTTC
>JAFACY010000027.1 GCA_023425285.1 Bacillota bacterium | reverse complement strand
ATGGGATGCCGTACAGGGCTCTACGTTATATTTAAAGGGGATTTAAATTCAACGGATGTTATTGAAATAATCAAGGAAATGTTTGAATTTATTATGAATTACGAAGGTGAAGTCCCCGGAGCCGATGCGGTATCTTGCGGAAATTATCAGGATATGAATTTAGTCATGGCTAAATACGAAGCAGCAAAGTATTATAATGAAGTTCTGTGCAATTTAAGAGAAGAGAATTTAAACTACCCAAAATAACGATAGGTGAACAATTGTTAAAGCTGTTGCACATTTTTAATTATTGATGCAACAGCTTTTTACTGAACACACTTCATTACAACAATATTAAGACACTAACGTGCCAGCTTAAGGTTGAAATTTTTCATAAAATTATTATATTCACTAAAGTTTACTGTATCACTTTCGGATAAAACTCCATAATTAACGAAATTGTACAGTCTCATATCATTAGTTTGTGATCCTTGGAGCAAATAAGGAATATCTGCTATTTTTTCAAAGTTTTTGTCTCCAATTATCAAGACTCCGTCATTATAATTATTGAAATTTTGACGAACAAAGTCATTTATTCTATTCACAAGACTGTTTTTTGTATATCCATCTCTATACAAATATCTGTCTAAATCAATGATAACAGCATTATAATCATCTGTTGTTCGCTTACCATCACTTAACGAAATATAATCTATTATACTATTTTCCTTCAATAGCGATTTGCCTCGAGGCACAGTAAAATACCACACGACTGACCCATCCCCATCCGGACCGGCAAATGGATCTTTCCCACAAATTGCGTATATTGTTCCGTTCTTCATGTCATCAAAAGAGCATTGCTTATCTTTGTAAAACATCTTAAAGCCTTTTGGAGGCTCAATTCTCTCATCTATAATCGAAAAACTCTGATTACTGTGGAACACATTTCCCGAATGTACATTCCACATGGAATTAAAGTTTTTAAACATCTTTTCTTCAGGATAAAGCTTTGTTTTATCGGTTACATTAAGATTGTTTTCTTCGATTACCTCGTCAATAAGTGAAGCTATAGCTTCATCAACTTCTTTTGATTGGTAAAAATAGTCAGCATTATAATACATCCAGTCGTGATCCTTAGAACTTCCATATTCGTCTGCCTTCTTTACTCCCTCATAATAATTTGCATAATAAGCAGAGTATGCACTTTGGATCTTGAAATTTCCTACAGTAAACCTTAGTATTTCTTCATCTGACTGCATGGGAATTCCCGTAATTTGACTAAACTCTGCTTCAAGTCCTTTGTTATACTCGAAATCTTCCTTAAAAGCCTGTTTTATATCATCCAGAGTAGAATTTCCTTTATAATAGTTGCTCAAGCTCTCTCTGATCTTTGCAAGTTGCTGATCCATTCTCTGTTTAGTGGCAGGATGATATTGCCTGCATATTTTAGCTCCGGAAGAATAGTATAGAGCAGGTTTATCATTTGTATGAGTTATCTCTACCACATCTTTAATTGTATTTTTGATGTTGTCCTTATTAGTTTCTGAATAGCTTTGTTCTTTTGATTCTGTACATTTATTTTCAGTATTAGATTTCGATTTGTTTAAATTTTGCATATGAATGCTGGAATTATTGATAATCATATATTTACCTCAATTTAATTTTACTGCACAAGAAGGAATATATTTGTATTCCTTCTTGTGTAATAACAAGTATATTTAATCGCCTATCTCATATTCATAATTAAAATATAAACCAGGCTTAAATGTGACAGTATTTGAAGAAGATGCAGATTTAAAACGAACTTGCCAAGTTGATGCAAGAGGTTTATTGGACGTTTGTCCATATTTATATGGAATATTTATTTTGTAGTTAAATTTCAAATTTCTAATCCAACTATAGTCTGTAGAAAGACGAACCTCAAAGGGATCAATCTTGCTCATTGTTATGCCTGGTGTCGCGGATTTTAAAGAAACATTGGTAACATATGCAGTATTTTTAGGTACATCTGTAGGTTTTATATTTACAGGTGTAGAATAATTAGTATATGTACCAGTAACAGAAATATTAGAATAAACAGTAACCGAATCACTCAGCAATGATCCTTCACCAACAAACAAATTGTAATATTTGCCTATAGGTGATGTTGAACCAAAAGGAGAATATATTACTAAATAATATTCTTTTCCGATTTCAAGGTCAGAATTATCAAACTTCGCTTTTTCAACAGGTTCTTCTCCTATAATCCATTCAGTTCTATGTGCGTTGGGATCAAAATTCGAATCATATACTACCAATTCAGTAGAAGGATCAATTATCTTAAACCGTATTGGTGTAGTATTTTCACGCAAAGGTATAATTGTTACTACTGTTTTATTGAATTGATGTCTGAATTTATACCAGTGTTCCGTATCAATTCCTGGTGTTCTGTTACTCGAATAAAAATTACCATAACTTGAATCACTTTCATCTCTATTACGAAAATAGTGTAGTGTTACCATATTGTGTCTACCGGTTATCATATCTTCAAGATACAAAGAGTCACCATAATTAATATTGTAACTATTAGCAATTCCTACGTTTGAGTAAGGACAACTTACAGTTATATAATATGTATATAAATCAACATCAGGGTCCGGTTTGTCGAATACAAACCGACTCATACAAGCATAATTTCCTAAATAAGAAAGAGATGTTTTCCCAGCGCTTAATTGAGTGATAAGATTATTATCCGAATCTTTAATTTCAGCCTTTACAGACCCGTCCCCAGTTTGTATTAAGCAAATAGCAGCTTGTGAAGTACGAGAAAAATCAATTTCTATTTGATAAGTAAATAAATCTTGCTTTGTTTCAATTGTTCCTGAAATTGTATCATATGGAACTGAGTTTATTAATGCAAATGAATTCTGACTATTCACCTCATTATTAACAGAGTTAAAGTCAGTTTCATTTTTTAATAATGTCTCATATTTTTGAATAGCATCTTGTTCTTCGCCCATATCCTTTTCCATTGCATATATAGGAATACACGTCATTATAGACACAAGAACAATAACAATAAATGAAATTATTAAATTTTTTTTATACATTTTACTTCCTTCCTTTCATAATTAATCAATTATTAAGTTTCAGAAAAGCATCCACGTTCTATAAAATACATGTTAATAGCATCGTAGTCTATAAACAATATACTCAAATAATTTAAAATTACCCCACTTTATACATCTAAAAACAGCTATGCATGCCTTTTATATTACATGGCACATTGTAAATCATATAATTTTTACTATCCATCTGATATATATTTCATTTTTATTCCCCACCCTTAAATAATTTTATTTTTTCTTCACGAGCATATTATTATAGATATACTATGGTAATTTTTTATAAATTAATGTTATATATAGAATTTAAAACTAATTTAGTAAATATATTTTTTATTATATTTAATCATTAATTTTATATATTATATTGTCATATTGTATATCGTCATATTAAGCAAAAAATTAACATTCTTCATAAAAATACTATTTATTCTTATGAAAAAAGTGTGTATTAACTTTAATTGTCAATACACACTGCTTTTTATAATATTAAAATATTGTTCAATTATTATTCTGTCTTTAATCTGTTCGCTTGCTTTCTTCTTTCCATTTCGGTCAGATATCTTTTTCTTAATCTGATGTTGTCCGGAGTTACTTCAACCAATTCGTCATCATTTATGAATTCCAGTGCCGATTCCAATGTCATAATTCTCGGAGGTGTCAATTTTATTGCATCATCCGCTGATGAGGAACGTGTGTTGGATTGCTTCTTTGCCTTGCTTGGATTAACTGTTATGTCCTCTCCGCGGGCACACATTCCTATAATCATTCCCTCATACACCTTTTCGCCGGGATTGATAAACAAGGATCCTCTGCTCTCAAGATTAGCAAGTGAATAAGCAATTGCTTCTCCCTGCTCCGTGGATATCAGTACTCCGTTTATTCTCTGAGGGATTTCTCCCTTGAATTTTTCGTAGTGATCAAAGCTTCTTACTATTGTACCTTCGCCTCTTGTATCGTTGATAAGCTCTGTACGATATCCCAGAAGTCCTCTCGTCGGCACCATGTATTCAATCCTTACATAGTTTCCGTCAGGAACCATTGAAACCATCATTCCCTTTCTTACATTGAGCTTTGATATAACCGAGCCCGAATAAATTTCCGGAGTGTTTACGAAAACTCTTTCAATAGGCTCCATCACAACGCCGTCAATTTTCTTTAATATTACCTCAGGTCTTGAAACCGCAACCTCATATCCTTCTCTTCGCATATTTTCAAGCAATATGGATAAATGAAGCTCTCCTCTTCCCGAAACCTTGTAACCGTCAACTGCTCCCTCCAATGGCTCAACCTTCAGGCCTACATTTACCTCAAGCTCTTTTTCCAGTCTTGCCTTCAGATGCCTTGTCGTTACATACTTGCCTGACAAGCCTACGAACGGTGAGGTATTGATTAAGAAATTCATTGACAGGGTAGGCTCTTCAATTTTTATCGTTTCCATCGGGATTGCTTTGTTTTCATTGCATATGGTATCTCCTATGGAAATGTTGGGAATCCCGGATACAACGACAATGTCCCCGCTGTATGCTTCGCTGATGCTTGTTCTGCTGAGTCCTTGATACACATATATGTTAGATATTTTTTGCTTTTCCACGCTACCGTCATGCTTCGCAACGGAAACTGTCTGACCTTCCTTTATTGTACCTGCCGTAACTCTGCCTATACCAAGTCTGCCTATATATTCATCATATGCAAGCGAAGATATCTGCATCTGCAAATCATCCGTATCCTTGTCGGGATATGCTTCAACATGCTTTATTATTGTGTCAAACAATGGTGTTATACTGTCACTTGGCTGATCAAGCTCATATTGTACTATACCCTGCTTTGCTATACCGTAAAGTATAGGGAAATCCAACTGCTCATCATTTGCATTCAACTCAACGAACAAGTCAAATACCATGTTAACAACTTCTTCAGCTCTGTGATTTTTTTTGTCTATTTTATTTATTAATAGTATCGGTCTTATGCCCACTTCAAGAGATTTCTGCAAAACGAATCTTGTCTGAGGCATAGGACCTTCTATTGAATCAACCAAAAGAATTACTGTATCAACAGTCTTCATGATTCTTTCAACTTCAGACGAAAAATCAGCATGACCAGGGGTGTCCACTATGTTTATTTTATAGTCATTGTGTATTACCGAACAGTTCTTGGAATAAATGGTAATTCCTCTTTCACGCTCAATTGCATTTGAATCCATTACCTGATCAACTAATTCCTGATTTTCTCTGAAAACTCCGCTTTGCTGCAAAAAAGCATCTACCAGAGTAGACTTTCCTGCATCAACATGTGCTATTACTGCTATATTTATAATTTTGTTTTTCATACATACCATCCTTTTTTAACCACGGATTATTTTATTATTTTTAAAGACAATATGCAAGCTTTTTTTTAAGTAAATGC
>JAFACY010000269.1 GCA_023425285.1 Bacillota bacterium | reverse complement strand
AATGGATTACTTAAATATACTTCATAATCACATGAACAAATTGTTGGATTAGATAATTTTAAATGTGGCATTTGTTTTCGCTCCCTATTTATTTTATAAAACTCAATTATCTGTTTGAATAATTTTGTCTTATACTATATTAAAGTAATTTTTTGAAGGAAATGTAAACCAAATTAAAAAAATATAAGACAACTCCGTTATTTTTGCTAAATTGCTTAGTCACTTTGATGCAAGTTCCTCAGATATGTAAATTTAAAAACCTTCTCATTAGCATTGAATATAATAATGCAAAGAAGGATTGATAAAATTGGAACAAATGTTATATGAATTAATATTAAATATATCAGAAGGCAATGATGAAAGCAGCAAATTACTGTTACTTAAGAAGTTTGATAAAACCATTAAGCATTATGCAAAAAAATTAAATTACTATTGTGCAGAAACAGATTTAATAATATTTATGCTTACACTGATAAATAACTTGGATTTAAAATGATTTGTAAGTTTTGATGAAAATACTGCCTGTAAATATATTAATAGCAGTATAAAATATGAATATATTCGTTTATCAAAGAAAAACTCATATATTAACTCACACGAAATGTTAATAGATACAGATAGTATTGATTATATTGATAATTATGAAAACGACTTTTCAAAGGAAAATTCAGAATTTGTCAATTACATGGCTGAAAATTTAACAGGGAATAAAAGAAAGGTTTTTGTATACTTGTTAAGCGGTTATTCAATCACAGAAATATCAAAATTAATTGGAATAAGCAGACAAGCTGTAAATAAAATAAAAAAGAAAATAGAAATGAAATTTGCAGATGAATATAAAAGAAAATAATGAGCCTATATAATAAAAAATAATGCCGTAAATTATTACTATAATAAATAACTGCAAAAGTCCTTGATTTTATGAAGATAAGGACTTTTTTAGTGTGCTTAATATATTCATACAGTCAGCATTACATGCATAATTTATAAGGAGGGGGACACATCTCTTAATATCAGGGTTAGTCTTTGAGGGATAGGAGAAATGTCCCCGTCAGATGGAGGTGGGACACAGTATGGGCAGATTTAATGATTTCAGGAGCAGGCTTGCGGATGATCTGGAAATTCCGAATGATGCGCTTTCGGATAATTTTAATCTGATGATGCACGGCAACAGGAAGGTTATAATTGAAAATCACTTAGGGATAATTGTTTATGAAAATAATCTGGTTGAGGTAAAGACTATAGATGTAAATATCGTAGTTAAGGGAACTAAGTTTAAAATAGAGGAAATAAATGACTATAAGGTTATAGTAAAGGGAAATATCGAAGAAATAATATTTAAGAAGGGGTAATTATGCTTATTTTCAAGTTGATGTCTTTGGTGACAGGTTATGTTACGGTGCGTCTGAGAGCGACAAACTTCGAAAAGGTCATGAATTTACTTCAAAAAAAAGGTATAAGCATATGGGATGTTGAAAGGAAAGATTATGGCATAAAGTTTAAAATGTCCTATGAGGATTACAGAAAATATGCTGATATTATAAAAAAAACTAAAATGGAGCCGGTGGACAAGAAAGGGCTCCTATATAATTTGACAAAATTAAAGGTGCGAAAGGGATTTGTACTGGGGATTTTTGCTTTGGTTGTATCTCTTTATGTAATTACATCTCTTATCTGGAATGTACAGGTTGTCGGAACGAACAACACTACTGCCAAAAATATAATTACGGTTCTTGAAAAAAACAATATTAAAATGCCGATTTCCCATGCTGCTGTGGAACCGAAACATTTGGAAACAATACTCTATAAAAACTTCGATAATTTTAAATTTGTTGAGGTATATATTGAAGGCTCCAATTTAATTATTTTTGTTAAAGAAAAGGAAATTGAAAGGGCGGATATAAAGAAAAATGACCCCACAAGCATTATTTCCACCAAAAACGCAATAATAAATAAAGTAATTGCAAAGAGTGGTCAGCCTGTTGTCAAGGAAGGCGATGTGGTGTATGAAGGTCAGACGTTGGTGATGGGGATTGTAAAAAACAAGAATTCGGAAGAATTTATGATGGTTCCGTCGGAAGGTACTATTTACGGCAAGACTTATTATAATTTTGAATTAAGGGAGCCGAAGCAAAAAGATGTGGAAGTATCCACCAATAAAAGCAAAAGCGTTTATTACTTGCATTTAAATGGCAAAAGTAATAAAATATTAAGTGACAAGAGTCCCTTTGAAAACTATAATTATAAGGAACACACTGTTCGAATTCCTTTATTGTCAAATCTGACAGGCATCAGCATAATAAAGGGTACATATTATGAGCATGACATAAGGAAGGTTGATATAAGCGAGGGCACCGCCAAAAATGCTTTGACCATAGGGATGTATGACGATTTGCTGAAAAAGTGCGGTAAGGAAGCGAGAATATTAAAATCATCCTTGAATTTTTCCGACGATAATAACTTTTATTATTTGAGAGCACAAATTGAAGTAATTGAGGATATAGGCACAAAGGTTAAAATATACCCTGTACCGGAAACGGAGAAGGAACAAACATCGAATGAACAAACAGGAGGTTAAATGGAACTACACGAGGAAAATATATTAATAACAGATGAAGGAAATCTCATTAAGCTGTTAGGTATTCACGATAAACATATCAAAATAATCAAAAGCTATTTTGATGTGAACATACTTGTGAGAAACGACATGATTAAGGTTATCGGAGATAAGAGCAAGGTTGAAGCTGTTGTTAAAATATTGAGAGACATGATGGGAATAATTGATTCGGAAGGTGAGATCACCGATCAGAAGGTTGTTTACTTAATCGAATCAAATAAATCAAATTACAATATAAATTATAATGAGGTTTTGAAGGAAGTTATCGTGACGACTGCTTCCGGCAGAGTTATAAAGCCGAAGACAATAGGTCAGAAAAGATATATGGATCTGATAAACTCCAAGGATATAACCTTCGGGATAGGTCCTGCCGGCACAGGCAAGACTTACTTAGCCGTGGCTGCCGCCATAAATGCTTTCAGAAAAAAGGAAGTTGAGCGCATCATACTTACTAGACCTGCCGTTGAAGCGGGAGAAAAGCTGGGATTTTTACCCGGAGATTTGCAGGATAAGGTTGATCCTTATCTGAGACCTCTTTATGATGCTTTATTTGATATAATGGGTCCGGAAAACTATCTCAAGAATGTGGAGAAGCAATTGATTGAGGTTGCTCCACTGGCTTATATGAGGGGAAGAACGCTTGATTCTTCATTCATCATACTCGACGAAGCACAAAATACTACCAATGAGCAGATGAAAATGTTCCTGACACGCCTCGGTTATGGCTCAAAGGCCGTAATAACAGGCGATATAACGCAGATAGACTTGCCTGAAGGTAAAAAATCAGGGCTTAAAACCATACAAAGGATTTTGAAGGATGTGGAGGACATAGGTTTTATGTATTTCCAGAATTCCGATGTTGTAAGACATAAATTGGTTCAGGATATTATAAAAGCATATGAAAGGTATGAAAATAAGAAAAATGATTAATGTATTATTTGACGACAGACAAGATGTTATGGAAATAACCGAGGACGGCTGCAAGGCAATTGAAAAGGCTATCGGTGAGGTTATAGAAGCAGAAGAACTGGAAGGGGATTTTGAGGTCAGCGTATCCTTTGTTACCAACGAAGAAATAAAGGAGCTTAACAAGGAATTCAGAAATGTGGACAGCGAGACGGACGTACTATCCTTTCCTATGGATGACGAGTTTGACGGAGTTATCCTGCTGGGTGATATAGTGCTTTCCACTCAGCGAATAATCGAACAAGCTAAGGACTTTGTCCACAGCCTCGAAAGAGAAATGGCATATCTGACTGTTCACAGCATGCTGCATTTGTTGGGCTATGATCATATGAACAGTGATGAAAAGGAAGAAATGCGTTTGAGAGAGAAAGAAATAATGAAGAAACTTCAAATATTTAAATAAGGAAAAGCAGATGAAAAAATTACTTATACTTATGTTGGCTGTTTTTATGCTCACATCCTGCTCTCAAAAAACAAATCAGCCTCTTGAAGAGGAACAGGAAAAAGAAGATAAACCGGTCATTGAAGAGATTGAACCTGAAATTGAAGAAGATGACCCTAATAAGGTGGTATCTCCTCTGGACGGATTAAAATATTATCCCGAGGAGCTTTCACAAAGACCTGTTGCAGTTTCCATAGACAACCATCCTCGTGCGAGGTGGCAGGCAGGTCTGAAGGATGCCGAAATAATCTATGAGTTTCAGGTTGAATTTCCATACACAAGGTATCTGGCCGTGTTTTTGGCTAAGCAGCCGGAAATGGTTGGTCCCGTGCGAAGCGCAAGACCTTACATAATATATTATGCTCTGGAAAATGACGGCATATTTGTCCATGTGGGAGGAAGTGAGGATGCCTTCAGCGAAGTGAAAAGGCTGCAGGCTGCAGAAATAGACGGCTTGTATTCCGGTGCTATGTGGAGGTACAATGATACGGGCAAGTATGCACCTCACAACATGTACACCACACTGAAATCAATCAGGGACGAAGCAAAAAGACTGGGCTACAGGACGGAAGCAAGCTTTGAAAAGTACAGCTTCAGTGAAGCAAGCTCAAAGCTTTCGGTCAAATATAAGGACAGCTTCAAGGCAAATAAAATAAATATTGTATATAATAAAGA
This sequence comes from Bacillota bacterium, assembly GCA_023425285.1. GTDB lineage: Bacteria > Bacillota > Clostridia > Tissierellales > Sedimentibacteraceae > Sedimentibacter. The sequence continues at coordinate 12,743 of JAFACY010000269.1, read as the reverse complement.
TAATACCACGGATTATGTGTATAATAAGGACTCGGCACTGTATTTCCGTTTTAAGGACACAGAGGAGCATATAGATGAACTGAATAAGGAGCAGCTTACCGCTAAGAATATAATTGTGCTTGAACAGCCTAAAAGTGTTCTTGACTCTGTAGGCAGGCTTGAACTAAGCTCAATCGGAAAGGGTAAGGGAATTTACTTCTCCGAAGGCGAGGCTGTAAACATTACCTGGACTAAGAAAAGTGAAAAAGAAAGAACAAAATTTTACATAGGCGACACAGAGCTTAAATTGAATCCCGGCAACACATGGATTCAGATTGTGGACAGCGTGGAAGCTGTAACGAACGAATAAGAAAGGATGATATAATGGAAGACAGACTATTAATAAAAATTGCCATGGAGGCAAGAGAAAAATCATACAGTCCCTATTCAAATTTTAAGGTCGGAGCTGCAGTATACACTAAAAGCGGCAAGGTGTTTTCCGGATGCAACATCGAATCCGCATCCTATACTCCTACCATATGTGCCGAAAGAGTTGCAATTTCAAAATGTATATCGGAAGGCTACAAGGACATAGAGAAAATAGCCATTGTAGGCAGCAATGTCAAAACGTCCTTTCCATGCGGCGTATGCAGGCAGTTTATGGTTGAGTTCGGTAAGGATATAAAGGTTATTTGTGCAAAAAATATAGATTCATACGAAGTTTATACATTGAAGGAGCTTCTGCCCAACAGCTTTGGTCCGGAGGATCTGGAATAGAAAGAAGAGGAGAAACATGTTTAAATCAGGATTTGTAACGATAATAGGAAGACCGAATGTAGGTAAATCAACATTGATGAACTCAATGATAGGCGAAAAAATTTCGATAATGTCAGATAAACCTCAGACGACAAGAAACAAAATAAGAACTGTGTACACCGATGACGAGGCTCAGATTATATTTTTGGATACTCCCGGCATACATAAGCCTAAAAACCAGCTTGGTGAATTTATGAACACAGAGGTTGATTCCGCATTGGACGGAATGGACGTGCTGATTATGATAACGGACGAATTCAACAAGGTGGGACCCGGAGATGAATTCATCATTGATAAAATCAAGGATTTGAAAACAAAAAAAATATTGATTTTAAATAAAATTGATAAATTCAATCAGGAAGCTGTAATTAAAATGGCTCAGGAATTTGACAAATATAAGGCTTTTGACGATATATTGCCCATGTCTGCTTTAAAAAACGCAGGTGTTGATTCATTGATTAAATTGATAATCAAATATCTTAAGCCGGGACCGATGTACTTCCCGTCAGATTATATAACGGACAGACCGGAGCGATTTGTTGTTTCGGAAATCATAAGAGAAAAGGCTCTTATGTATCTGAACGAAGAGGTTCCTCACGGTATAGCCGTAGAAATCGAAGAAATGAAGGAAAGAAAAAATAAGGATCTTGTTGATATAAGGGCAAGTATCCTGTGTGAGAAAAAGTCGCACAAAAGCATCATAATAGGCAAGGAAGGCAGAAAAATTAAGGGAATCGGTAAAAGTGCACGCGAGGATATAGAAAGGCTTTTAGGAAGCCAGGTTAATCTCCAGTTGTTTGTAAAAATCTCCGAAAACTGGCGTGACAACAATTATCTGCTCAGAAGCCTGGGCTATGACAAAAGAAATGATAGTTGATGAAGTATTAATTTTAAAGGAATTGATTTACAAGGAAAATGACAAGATACTTCATGCTCTTTCAAGAGAAAACGGTAAAATCCAGCTTATTTCAAAGGGAGCCAAGAAAAGCAATTCTCATTTAATCAATGTTTCGCAATTGTTTGCTCATTCAAGATGCTCAATGGCAAAATCAAGGGATATGTTCATAATAACCCATGCAGATCTCATTGATAACTTTTATAATTTAAAGAACAACATGGAAGCTTTTTTTTACGGAAGCTACATATTGGAGCTCATAAGCTACGTGGCAGGAGAAAATGAAACGGATTCACGCATTTTTGACATGACGGTTTCGGCTATAAAATATTTAAGTGAAGCAGATAAAGATTATGACAAATTGGTGGCTGCTTATGAATTAAAATTAATTTCAATGCTTGGATACAAACCGGATTTTAAGCATTGCATATCCTGCGGCAGTGAAATACAAGGAAGCGCAAAATTTTCAATTCAGGAAGGCGGCTTGTTTTGCAGCGACTGCGTAAATTATGGAAACGGTATAAATGTTACCTACAGTGAAATACTAACAATGGAAAGAATTTTAAAAACTAAATTTGAACATATAAATTCTATTGAAATCACAGCCAATGTATTCAATTTAATAAGAAGCTTCTTATTTTACTATATTGGCAAGGACAATTTCACAACTTTAAAATTATTGTAAAGGAAGGTAGACCATGGAAAATGATAATTTGAAAAAAATCGATGATATTTTAAAGCGTACAGACACTGACTATTCAACTGCCAAGAAGGCATTAGAGGAAGCGAACGGAGATGTGCTTGATGCAATAATTATTATTGAGACACAGAAAAGGGGCGGCGGCTCACAGACAAAAAGCAATATGGGTGAGCAAATATTCAACCAGCTGAAGGACATACTTGCAAAGGGCAATGCTACAAAGATTACTATAAAGAAAAACAATGAAATCATTGTCAATCTGCCTGTTACGGCAGGAATCATAGGCGCTGTGGTTGCTCCGTTTTTATCTGCCGCAGGTGTTACGGCAGCACTTTTGGCACAATGCTCAGTGGAAATAACTCAGGCTGACGGAAATATAGTCAATTTGGGTCAGAAGGTTGAGCAGGGTATGGACATCGTAAAGGATGCAATGCAGGATGTAAAACATGGCGCTGAAAATCTGAAAAATGATTTTATGAACAGTACTAATGAATTTAAAAATGAATTCAAAAACAATGCGGAAGAATTAAAGGATGACGTTAAAAAGGCAGCCGAAGAATTTAAAAATGACATGAAGGATGATTTCTAAAAGAAATTCTTGACATTAATTCTTAATTTTGTTACATTAAGATTAACGTTGAGGCAATGAGAAAGAAGAGTAAGCTGTACAGAATTCACAGAGAGTCAGGCGAGGTGGAAGCTGATAAGGAAGTATGGCAGAAGGGAGCTTTTGAGCCTATTATTTTTAAGAGGATAAAGCGATGCTTTATCAAATAGGGTGGAACCGCGGAATTAATCTTTCGTCCCTATGCGGGATGGAAGATTTTTTTGTACTATTTAATCTTAAATCTTAATCCCATTTCAAAAAATGATAATGGAGGCAATCATGGCAAAAAATGAAAAAAACAAATTAGAAAAGCTTGTTTCACTTTCCAAATCAAGAGGTATAATTTTTCCGGGCTCAGAAATTTACGGCGGTCTGGCAAACACATGGGATTACGGTCCGTTGGGCGTAGAAATTAAAAATAACGTTAAAAGAGCCTGGTGGAAAAAGTTCGTCCAGGAAAGTCCATACAATGTAGGACTCGATTCTGCCATACTTATGAATCCCACAACATGGGTGGCTTCAGGTCACGTAGGAGGCTTCAGTGATCCGCTGATGGATTGTAAGGAATGTAAGGCAAGATTCAGAGCTGACAAATTAATCGAAGATCACATGAGAGAAAATGACGAGGTGCAAATAGTTGACGGCTGGTCTAATTCTCAGATGGAAACATACATATCAGAAAAAAATATTCATTGTCCGGAATGTGGAGAGCATAATTTTACATCAATCAGAAAATTTAATTTAATGTTTAAAACATTCCAGGGCGTTACCGAGGACTCTCAGTCAGAAATATTTTTAAGACCGGAGACTGCTCAGGGTATATTTGTAAACTTTAAGAATGTTGCTCGCTCCACAAGAAAGAAAATACCTTTCGGAATAGGACAAATTGGTAAATCCTTCAGAAACGAAATCACTCCCGGCAATTTTACATTCAGGACGAGAGAATTTGAACAGATGGAACTGGAATTCTTCTGTGAACCGGGAAAGGATCTGGAGTGGTTCTATTATTGGAAGGATTTCTGTATGAACTGGCTGCTGTCCTTAGGCATGACAAAGGAAAATGTGCGTTTCAGAGACCATGAGCCTGCGGAATTGTCTCATTACAGCAATGGCACTACAGATATAGAATATTTATTCCCGTTCGGCTGGGGAGAACTCTGGGGCATAGCAGACAGAACAGATTTTGACCTGAAGGCTCATATCTCTACTTCGGGAGAGGATTTATCTTATCAGGATCCTGTAACAAATGAAAAATATGTACCGTATTGCATTGAACCGTCACTTGGCGCTGACAGAGTTATGCTTGCACTGCTGATTGATGCCTTCAATGAGGAAATGCTTGAAGACGGAACAGAAAGAGTTGTGTTAAAGCTTCATCCTGCACTTGCTCCGTACAAAGCGGCTGTGCTTCCTCTCACAAAGAAATTGAACGATCAGGCTACAGAGGTTTATCACAGACTGCAAAAAAGCTTCAATGTTGATTATGATGATGCGGGAAGCATCGGTAAAAGATACAGAAGACATGACGAGGTTGGAACTCCGTATTGTATAACCTTCGATTTTGACTCACTTGAAGATAACTCCGTAACTGTAAGAGACAGAGACACAATGGAACAAATCAGAGTCAAGATAGACGATTTAGAGAATTATATCAACGAAAAAATAAGATTCTAAAAATCAATAGATTGGCAATTGATAAGCGATTGAGGGGCGATAGATTTGCGATTGAAAAAAACAATTGTAAATCCATTGCTTATCTATTGCAAGTCAACTGCCGATTCATTGCTTAAGGGGTGAGCCATATAAAACTATCAGACAGACAAAATCAAATAATTGAAATAGTAGAAAAATTCCAGCCGGTGACGGGAGAGACCATAGCTGAAAAAATAGGTCTGACAAGAGCGACATTGCGGCCTGATTTAGCGGTTTTATCCATGTGCGGTCTCGTTGACGCAAAACCAAAGGTTGGTTATTACATATCAGACAAAAAAACAAACAGGGATATAATAGAAAAGCTATCTGCCATAAAGGTGACGGATATTAAATCACTGCCTGTAAATGTAACGGAATCCACAAGCGTATATGATGCAATAGTAACTTTATTTTTAGAAAATGTAGGTACGCTGTTTGTGGTGGAGGATGAAGCGCTTAAGGGTGTAATTTCAAGAAAGGACCTGCTTAAGGCATCTATCGGAGGCAAAGATCTAAATGCAATACCGGTGGGTATAGTAATGACAAGAATGCCTAAGATAATATATTGTTTGGAGGAAGATTCAATTCTGGATGCGGCAGAAAAAATCATAGAGCATGAAATAGATTCTATACCTGTTATAACTCATTTGCCAAACAATAAAATTAAGGCCATAGGAAGAATTTCGAAAACCAATATAACTAGAGTTTTATTGGAAATAACAAAATAAGAGGTGCGTATGAAAAAAATTAACATTTACGCTGTTTCGGATTCCTTGGGAGAAACCGCTGAACAGGTTGCAAAGGCGGTAATCAGGCAGTTTGATCTGGCGGATTATGATATAAAAAAGATATCCTTTGTAAATGATAGGGAATCTATAGATAATTTAATAAAAAAAGCGTCGGATGAAAATGCATTTATCGTATTTACTTTAGTAGTTGAAGAACTCAAAAATTATATGACTGAAAAGGCCCTGGAGTATAACGTTGATGCGGTTGATATAATGACACCGATTTTAGTTCCCTTAGTGAGAAAATTAGGCTTGGCTCCCAAGCATGAACCGGGTCTTTTGCGTCAGCTTGACGAAAAATATTTTAAAAGAGTTGAATCGGTTGAATTTGCCGTAAAATATGATGACGGTAAGGATACGAGAGGTATTCTTCTGGCGGACGTGGTTCTGATAGGAGTATCAAGGACCTCCAAGACACCGCTTTCTATGTATCTGGCACATAAAAATTTAAAGGTTGCAAACATCCCGTTAGTACCTGAGGTTGGTATGCCTGAAGAATTAAAGCTCATATCTCCCAAGAAAATAATCGGATTGACACTGAATGTGGAAAATCTTAATAAAATCAGAAAAGAGCGCCTGAAAGCAATGGGGCTGAGAGATACGGCTAATTATGCCAACATGGAAAGAATTTTCGAGGAGCTTGACTTTTCGGAAAAAGTTATGAAGACATTAAAATGCAAAATAATTGACACCACCAATAAGGCGGTTGAAGAAACAGCCTCAATCATCCTTGACTACATTGCCGAAAATGAAATAAAAAAATAAATTTCGATTAATTGTACAAGGAGGTAACGAGTGTGAATATACGAGAACGATATGAACAATTTGAAATTGACTATCTATCTTCGCATGCAGTAAAAAGCAGATTTTCAAAGGGCAGGGAAGTGCCGGAAGAAAAATGCGAAATAAGAACCGAATATCAAAGAGACCGAGACAGGATAATTCATTCAAAAAGCTTCAGGAGATTAAAACACAAGACACAGGTTTTTTTATCTCCTGAGGGCGATCATTACAGGACACGTCTTACACACACATTGGAAGTATCCCAGATTTCAAGAACCATTGCAAGAAGCTTAAATTTAAACGAGGATTTGACAGAAGCAATTGCTCTCGGTCATGATTTGGGACATACTCCATTCGGTCACACCGGAGAAAAAATCCTTGATGAAATATGTGAGGACGGCTTCAAGCACAATGAACAAAGCCTGAGAGTCGTTGAATTTTTAGAGCTGAGAAACGGCAACAGAGGACTTAATCTTACATATGAAGTGAGAGACGGAATTCTGAACCACCCCTTAAGTTACAGCCCTGCAACCTTAGAGGGTCAGATCGTCAGTATTTCGGACAGAATCGCCTATATAAATCATGACATTGATGATGCCATAAGAGCAGAGATAATAAAACCGGGTCAGATGCCCGATATATTCTTCAAAACACTGGGCTACAGTCACGGTCAAAGAATTAATACAATGATAACAGACGTTATTACTAACAGCATGGACAAAGACAAAGTAACCATGAGTGAAGCAATTGCCCATTATACGAAGCAGCTCAGAGATTTTTTGTTTGAAAATGTGTATTACAATAAAACCGCAAAAAGTGAAGAGGAAAAAACAAAGTTCATAATAGAAAAGATATTTGAATACTATACAAAGAATTTTGAGCTTTTGCCCGATTTCTATCTGCAGATATACAATGAGGGTGAAATAAAAAAGGATGTAATAATTAAAGATTACATTGCAGGCATGACGGATCGTTATGCAATGAAGGTTTTTGAAGACTTATACATACCAAAACCTTGGAGACAATAAGTAAAATTATTTAGTTGACAAGCCTATTTTGGTGTGTTACAATATGTGTTCAACGTATAGATAATGGTGATATTATGCCCTATAGATTGGATTCTGATGTAGTAAAAAGAATTCTTGATGAAAACAATATAGTAGATGTTATAGAAGAATTTTTGCCTTTAAAAAAAGCAGGTGCAAATTACAGCACAAACTGCCCCTTTCATAAGGAGAAAACTCCTTCTTTTATTGTTTCACCGGATAAACAGATGTTTCATTGCTTCGGCTGCGGAGAAAGCGGCGACAGCATAAGCTTTATCACGAAGTATAAAAACTATACATTTGTTGAGGCTGCGGAGTATCTTGCAAAAAAGGCGGGCATTATATTGGAAGAAGTCAACTATTCAGGCAATCAGGAAAATAAAGAACTTACGGACAGGCTTTATAAAATAAACAGAGATGCGGCGGCATTTTTTTACAGGAATTTAAGAGAACATCCTGAAATCATTAATTACCTCAGAACAAGGGAAATTAATAATGATGTAATAAAAAAGTTTGGAATTGGATATGCTAAAAATCAATGGGATAATTTGCTAAAACATTTAACGGATAAGGGGTATACAGAAGAGGATATATTAAAAACGGGGCTTATAATCAGACATCCTGAAAAAAAATCATGTTATGATCGTTTCAGAAACAGAGTCATGTTTCCCATATTTGATGTGCGCAAAAGAATAATAGGCTTTGGAGGCAGAGTTATTGACGATTCGCTGCCTAAATATCTCAATTCACCTGAAACCATGGTATTTAATAAAGGAAATAACTTGTATGGTCTTAATCTGGCAAGAGAAGCAGCAAAGGACAAGAGCTTCATACTTGTGGAAGGATATATGGATGTTATTAAAATGCACGCATACGGATATAACACAGCCGTTGCTGCTTTAGGAACAGCCTTGACCGACAATCAGATAAAATTGTTAAAAAGATATTCCAAGGGCTTTTATATTGGCTTTGATTCGGATAGCGCCGGTCAGAATGCCGCTTTAAAAGCTTTGAACATGTTTAAAAGAAACAGCATAGACGCAAAGGTAATAATTATAGACAACGCAAAGGACCCCGATGAGTATTTAAATAAATTCGGGAAAGTAAATTTCGACAAATTAATAGAAAATTCTCTTGATTATTATAATTTTTTGGAATATCATTTTAATGAAATATATGAAAATAATAATAAAGTTGAATATATTTCCAAAATTTTTGACAATATAGTAAATGTTAACAGCGAAATAGAAAAAGAGCTTATATTTGAGAAGCTTTCAAGCAAAGTAGGTGTTTCCAAAGAATCAATAACTAACGAATACAACAAGAAAGAAACTAAGCAAAAAACTTTTGTAAAGCCTTCGATACCTGTTAAAACACAAACACAAATGCAGGTTAAGAAAATTACAACATCCCATGAAGAGGAGTTAATCAGACTTATACTCATAGAAAATGATTTTGCACTTCAGCTCAAAGAAATTGTAAATGAAGACATATTTAAGGATTTAGAGTTTTATGGAATATTCAGGGAGTTATACGAATACAAAATAAACAATATGAGTATAGATGAAGATAGCTTAAAAAAAATTATAAAAAATGAGCCGGATGCTAAAGTTTTATTGCAATGTGACGATGTTGATTATGATAATTTAGAATCATTATTCAAGGATTGTATTAAAAGGTTAAAAATTAAATATTATGAAAAGAAAAGAAGTATATTGAGTGACAATTTAACACAATCTGAAAACTCTGAGGAGAGCAAAGAAATAATGAATGAAATTTTTATCCTCGCTAAGAAAATTAAGTCAACTAAAGAGGAGGTTAACTAACCTATGGGTGAAAATAAAAACGTAACAGCAGAGGAATCTGAAAAAGATATAGAGATGCAGCAAAAAATTGATTCCATCAAGAATAAATTAATAGAAAAGGGCAAAAGAAACGGATTTATTACGTATAAAGAAGTGTTGAGGTCCTTTGAAAAATTAGATATCAACCCGGAATTTATTGATGACTTTTACAAGCAGGCAGAAGATAATGACCTTGAAATACTCGGTTTTCAGGATGATATGATTCTTGAAAAAGTTGACGATATAGATGATACAGAAATTAAGGATGATCCTGACTTTTTTGTGAGCCAGTCAGATGACGATATATTGAAGGGCGTAAACATTGATGACCCTGTCAGAATGTATTTAAAAGAAATAGGCAAGGTTCCGCTATTATCGGCAAATGAAGAAATAGAGCTTGCCAAAAGGATGCAGGACGGAGATGAAGAAGCAAAGAAGAGATTGGCAGAAGCCAATTTAAGATTGGTTGTAAGCATCGCCAAGCGTTATGTTGGAAGAGGAATGCTGTTTCTTGATTTAATCCAGGAGGGAAACCTTGGATTGATTAAAGCCGTTGAAAAATTTGATTACACAAAGGGATTTAAGTTCAGCACATACGCTACATGGTGGATTCGTCAGGCTATAACGAGAGCGATAGCCGACCAGGCAAGAACCATAAGAATTCCTGTCCACATGGTAGAAACAATAAATAAGCTTATAAGAATAAAAAGACAGCTTCTGCAGGAATTGGGCCGTGATGCCACACCTGAGGAAATTGCTCTTGAAATGGAAATGGAACCTGATAAGGTAAGAGAAATATTAAAGATTGCTCAGGAGCCTGTTTCACTGGAAACTCCTATAGGTGAAGAAGAGGACAGCCATCTTGGTGATTTTATACCCGATGACGAGGTTCAGGCCCCTTCTGATGTTGCAACCTTCACATTGCTGAAGGAACAGCTTTCGTCAGTGCTTCATACACTGACAGACAGGGAGCAGAAGGTTCTGAGACTTAGATTCGGTTTAGATGACGGAAGAGCCAGAACCCTGGAAGAGGTAGGCAAGGAATTTGACGTAACAAGAGAGAGAATAAGACAAATTGAAGCCAAGGCATTGAGGAAGCTCAGACATCCAAGCCGCAGCAAGAAATTAAAGGATTATTTAGAATAAAATGTGGAAGGGTGAAACCTTCTATTTTTTTAGAAAAAATGAATGAGGTGCTTATGAACCGTTTAGAATGTATAAAATCAATGATTTCCGGATGCCATACGGCAGCAGACATAGGAACAGACCACGGCTATGTTGCGGAAATGCTTTTGAAAGAAGGAATATGTGAGAAAGTAATAGCGACCGATTTAAACAAGGGTCCCTTGGACAGAGCGGTAAAGCATTTAACGGCCGAGAACTTACATAACAAGTGCGATTTCAGATTAGGAAGCGGACTGACCGTATTAAAAGAAAACGAAGCAGATGCAATAATAATAGCAGGCATGGGGGGAGAGCTCATAGCTGATATAATTGAGACGTCCAAAAACATTGCCCTCCAGGCATCACAGCTCATTTTGCAGCCCATGACAATGGGGGATAAGCTCAGACAATATTTAAAAGAAAATGGATTTAAAATAACAGATGAAAATATTGTAAAGGAACTTCATCACTATTATTTCATTATCAAGGCGGTGCCCGGCAATGACGAAGCTGATGATGAAATATTTTATGAAATAAGCAAAATAATCCTTGAAAAGAAAGATCCTCTGATGCTCGAATACCTGAACAAAATAATACGCGTAAACGAAAATATTATCTCAAGTATTGAAAAAAACAACGGCAAAGCTTATAATGAAAAAGCAGAAGCATTAAAAATAAAAAACAAAAAAATAAGGGAGTTGATGAAAAATTAAAGTTGATTCTGTTATTAAAATATTGAAGGAAAAATTAGAATTGAAGCCTCAGGAATCCTGGGACAACAGCGGATTGCAGATAGGAGACTATCATAATAACATAAATAACATTATGTTAACTATGGATATCAATTCAAAATTGATAGAGTATGCAGTCAATAACAATATTCATTTGATAATCACTCATCATCCATTTTTGTTTTCAGGCTTGAAATCCATTGATTTCAATACATATGAAGGCAGCTTAATCAAGCTCATGATTAATAACGATATAAATTTATACAGCATGCACACAAGCTATGACATGGCGCCATACGGAGTAACACACAACCTTGCTAAACTGCTGAACATTGAACCGTATGAAGTACTTCATGCCGTTAATCCTGACGGCAGCGGCTATGGTGGTATAGGCAGCATTGAACCGGTTAACATAGTTGAATATGCAAAACAAATAAAGAAGCTTTTAAACGCTGATCACATAAAGCTATATTGTAACAAGGATTATAAAACAGTACGCAAAGCCGCATTTTGCGGAGGAAGCGGAAGCGATTTTATAAAGGATGCCATTGCTAAGGAAGCAGACGTCTACATAACAGGCGACATAAAATACCATCAGGCACAATTTGCTCTGCAAAACAATCTGTGCATCATAGATGCAGGTCATTACAATACCGAATATCAATCATTGCAAGGCATCAAAAGCATATTGGATGGCGAAGGATTAAACGTAACCTTAATGGATGTAAATACCGTAAAGGAAATTATTTTATAGGGGATGGACATGGATAAAAATTATGAGTACATAAGAGCCGCCGTTGCAGTACCGACTCTTAAGGTAGCAAATCCGATATACAATGTAAATGAAATTATTAAACTTGCCAAAAAGGCATGTGAAGAAAAGCGTGCAAAGGTTATATTGTTTCCGGAGCTTTGTATAACCGGATATAGCTGCGGAGATTTATTCAATCAGAGAACGCTCATAAACGGAGCAGAGGAAGGTCTGCAATTTTTACTCAATGAGACGAAGGGGTTTGAGGCTTTAATTGCCGTAGGCATGCCCGTATATGTTGACAATCAGTTGTTTAACTGTGCCGTATTATTAAAGGGCGGTAAAATTTTGGGTGTTGTTCCGAAGACTTATGTGCCAAACTACAACGAGTTCTATGAAAAAAGATGGTTTGCTTCATCACTTTCACGATTATCCGATGAAGTAACTCTGTGCGGACAAAAAGTTCCGTTCAATGAAAATATGCTTTTTAAGGACACATTATCTTCACTGTGCGTAGGATTTGATATTTGTGAGGATCTGTGGGTCAGCATACCGCCAAGCTCATATCACACAATTCACGGAGCAAATTTAATTCTGAATCTTTCAGCCAGCAATGAAACGGTCGGAAAAAGTGAATACAGAAGAGATATAGTGAGAATTCAGTCCTCCAAGTGTATGACATCATATTGCTTTGCATCGGCAGGACAATCAGAAAGTACTACGGATGTGGTATCCTCGGGACATGCGTTGATTGCAGAAAACGGCATGATTTTAAATGAAGATATATTTTCTGCAGAAAGCAGCATAATCTGTGCGGACATAGATATAGAGAAAATAAAAAATGACAGAGTTAAATTTAACAGCTACATGGGCAGAATTGAAAACAAAAATTACAGATACGTGGATTTCGAGCTTGGATATTCCCAAAATCTCCAGCTTGACAGAGC
>JAFACY010000238.1 GCA_023425285.1 Bacillota bacterium | reverse complement strand
TCACCATAATAGCAGGAAACATCATTTATGCTCATAAATGCATCAGTCTTCATGGCTTCCACCTCCAAAATACCCGATTAAGCTTGCCAGAATATTTAAAATAATAATAATGAATATCAGAATAATCGATGCTCCGAAAGCAACCTCAATGGAATTTCCCTCTCCGGCCGGAGAAGCAAAATATATGAAGCTTGTTAATGTACTGCCGGTATTCTGCAGTGTTGATATCCAGTTTTCGGGAGAATACCACGGCTGTATACCGGTCATTCTCATTGTTCCTCCTAAAGTAAGCCACACTATAGAAGTATCACCTATTATTCTGCCCATGCCCAATATCGTACCTGTAACAAGCCCGTCACGGGCGGAGCCTAATGCAACCTTTGATATGGTACGCCACTTGCTTGCCCCGAGAGCATAGGATGCATCCAGGTATGATGCAGGAACAGATTTAAGTGCCTCCTCCATTGATTTAATAACAAACGGGAGAACCATTATTGCCATTGTAATTCCTCCGACTAAAAAGGAACGTCCGTAGGCGCGGCTTGTATCCTCAACCCCTTCAATCATAACACTTAAAAATGATAATTGAGGCTGAGTAAAAATTACCAGTGCAAAAAGCGCAATTACAACCGTAGGAACACCGGATAAAATATCCACGGCAATTTTAACCAAACTTTTGAATAATCCTTTTTTAGAATAAAATACAAGAAAAATTGCGGTAGACAGCGCAAACGGAAAAGCCACAGTTATCCCTAAAACCGTAAGTAATGTCGTACCTATAATCGGTGTCAATATGCCGCCTGATTCCATTTCAAAGGCTGATGCATTCGGCTCAGAGGTCAGGAACTCCCAGGAAACCATATCTATACCATAAAAAAAAATTACGGATAATATGAACAAAATGGTAAATACAACCAATGCCATGGATATTATAAAATAAGCCTTGCCAATATTACTGCCTGTTTTGTGATTTATCTTTTTATACATCTAAGCCTGACCCCTTTCTGATTTTTTTCTCAACGTATCTCGCCAAAAGACTCAATATCGTTCCTAACATCAGCAAGGTTGCTCCGCAGGAAAACAGAGCTGCTTCAACGGCATAGGAGCCCATTGCTTCCGATTTGTTAATTATTGCGGATGCCAATGGCAGTGTAGGTGCCAAAAAATTTATAAATCCTAATTTAGCAGTCGGTATAATACCCAATCCGCCACAGACCATTGATACGGCTATTGCTTCACCTATGCCTCGTCCCGCACCTAAAATTATACCTGCTATAATGCCTGAACGCGAATATGGCAGTACTATTTTGTAAATTACCCTGAATTTTGTCATGCCAAAGGAGTACCCCGTCTCCTTGAGTGAATGGGGAACAGAGTTTATTGCATCGACACTCAGCGATATTATGGTGGGTGCAATCATAAAAGTAAGCACAATTATGGCCGAAAGCATATTGAGCCCCGTCATCTGAAAACGGTCCAGAAACTCTATCTGCATGTCAACGGTAATAAATAACTTCTCCACAAATGGTACTACTGTTATCAACCCGATAAGACCAAATATAACCGATGGAATGGATGCAAGCAGACGAACTACCGATGTAAGAATCACAGAAACCTCTTTGCCTGAATATTCGCTTATTGTAACCGCTGCTCCTATACCTATTATTGCAGCAAAAATCAGTGCAAAAAAAGTAGTCAGCACTGTTCCCGCAATGAGTCCAAGCATACCGAAATTAAGCATGGGCTCTGCTGCAGAAGAGTAAAAGGCTTCATTGATCTGAGTATCAAACCCGCCTTTTATAAAATATTGTATACCGCTGTTTGTAAATACAGGCATTGCTTTATAAAATATAAAGATAAATATAAATACTATCATTGCAATACTTACAGCGGATAAAACATTGATTACCAATTTAGGGAAATCAAAAACCTTATCTTTCATTTTTTCTCCTGTTATTGCTTAACGGCTGTGCTGCATATGCAGCACAGCCGTTAGGTATTTTATATAAGCGTATTAAGAAATTATTTTATAGAGATGTAACCTTCTTTTACAACTATTTCTTTCTGGCAGGCTGCGCTTCTTAAATAATCAATAAACATAGCCGCAGCACCTGACGGAGTACCTTTTGTCACAACGTATAATCCTCTGCCTAATGGATATGTTCCATCTAATACCGTTTTAGAGTTAGCATTAATACCATCTAACGGAACAGCTTTTACCGTAGCATCTACATATCCTATAGAATCAAAGCCTATTGCGTTTTTATTCTTTGCAACACCTTGCTTAATTAAAGCTGATGATGCATGAGGTGTAGCTGTTGTAACAACTGATTCTTTATTTAACAGCATTTCTTCCAAAGTAGCTCTTGTACCCGAACCGGATTCACGAGTCTGTACAAATATCGGTGCATCCTCGCCTCCTACATCCTTCCAGTTCTTAATTTCACCCAGGAAGATTTTTTTAGCTTGCTCTGTTGTAAGAGATTTCACCGTATTATCGGGATGAACAATTATTGCAATTCCATCTTTTGCAACCTCAAACACTTCAAGAGTTGCTTTTTCATCATTGGTTATTTCACGAGAAGACATACCGATATTAGAAGTTCCCGCTATGGCATCTTTAATGCCTGCTCCTGAACCACCGCCTGCTACTGAAACCGCCAGACCTTTGTTCAATGCATTAACTTTATCTGCGGCTGCCTGACCTATCGGCAATACAGTTGTGGAACCGGTAACCTTTACCGTACCATTCATTTTATTAAAATAGTTTACCGATGCAACATGTTTTGCAGCATCATAGCTCACTTCAGCTCCAATTGCCTCAGAAATAGCCCTGATCGGTACAACCGTACGGCTGTCAACAATTTTTGCAGGAACATCCAAAGTCTTTGCGGCTCCGTTAACAGTAAAGCTTTTTGAACCGATAGTAAATACTACTTCGTAAGCGGCAGTATTGATTGTTACCTTCTTTGTTGCTTCATTCCATTTTACATCAGCGCCCAATGTTTCTGAAATAACTCTTACCGGAACCAAGGTTCTGCCTTCCTCCAATACAGGCGCCACATCAGAAGCCACTGCCTTACCATCGATATTCAGTGTGATTGTTGCTGCATAAGCATTAAATCCCATACTTAATACAAGTGTTGCCAACAAAATAAATGCCGTAATCTTTTTTATCATTTGTTTACTCCTCTTAATTATATTTTTCATAAAAAATATTGGTTATCTTTTAAGATATGTATAATTCAATTAACCAACACATTATTTATTAAGATAGTAAATGCAAAAAATAAAAATAATATCATTTTTGTGTAAAACAATTGTAATTTATTACAAAACCTCATCCTTTAATCGTCTGTATATTTCATCTCCGCTAAAAGGTCTGCCGTCAAATTTCAGGATTTTAAAATTTGACTCATATGGTGTTTCTTCTTTTATAATGCTGTTCAGCTGACCGGCAGCATTTTGTTCTATATCTATTATATTCTTTGCGGTCTCACCCAAATTCAGAAGCTTTTGTTTTGGGAATGGCCATATGTCACCAAATACTAAAGCTCCGATTGAGAATCCTTCGGCATTTAATCTATGTATCGCTTCTTTTACCGCACCATATGTTGAACCCCAGCATACTATCAGGTTTTCAGGATTTGATTTCCCTATAAACCAAGGCTCTTCCACATCTTCCTTTAATCCTTCAAGTTTTTTCATTCTCTTAAGTACCATTTCTGTTCTTATCTTCGGATCTTCTGTAATATGACCATATTCATCATGTTCATGACTGTCTACCAGCACTACTTCACCGGGAACTTTTCCCGGAATCATTCTGGGAGATACACCGCTTTCAGTTATTTTATATCTTTTATATTCACTGTCCCTTGTGTACTCTTCTTTGCAAAAATATCTTTCTATTTTGATTTCAGAAAAATTGAATGGAAGGGTAGTCTTTGTATAATCAGCTAAATATAAATCCGTCAATATTATTACCGGAATCTGATATTTATCAGCTATGTTGAAAGCCCTTGCTGTCTGGTAAAATGCATCCTCAGGGTCTCTTAATGCTATTACCATCCGGGGGAACTCTCCGTGTCCTGCATGTATTACAAACCGCAGATCGCTTTGCTCTGTCCTTGTGGACATAGCCGTAGCAGGACCTGATCTTTGAGCATTTACTATTACGACTGGAAACTCGGCTATTCCCGCAAAGCTCAGTGCCTCAACCATCAGCGCAAATCCTCCGCCTGATGAGCCGGTCATAGCTCTGACTCCTGCGTAAGATGCTCCTAATGCCATATTGAGAGCCGCTACCTCATCTTCAACCTGGTCCACCGCAATCCCGACAGCCTCAGATTTATAAGAAAAATATTTTAAAATACTGGTAGCAGGCGTCATAGGATATCCACAATAGTATTTGCAGCCTGCGGCAATTGCTCCGAGAGATAATGCATCATTTCCATTGATTATGATATTATTATCTTCCTTGACTTCAAGTTTACATTTGTTATCTATAAGCTTATACCCTTCATTAACAGCGCTTATATTATCTTGTGCCGTTTTTTCATTAAATGCTTCTTTCAACACAGCTTCCGCCAATTTAACCGGAAGCCCGAAATATTTTAATACAACACCAAGACCAACCGTATTGTATACTTTTGGATTAATGCCTGATGCTATTTTTTCGATAGGAAGAGATATTATATTCTCACCGGTTGCTATCTCTTCACCGCATATAATAGCACCGTCATCCTTCAGCCTGTCTTTATGAATTTCTATTGTCTCTTTATTTAAAGCTAATATTATATTTACTTCTTCTGTAAAAGAAGTTATATCACTGTCAGAAAATCTGATCTGAGTAAAATTATGTCCTCCCCTTACCATGGACATATAGTCCCTGTATGTAAATACATAAAACCCGGATCTCTTTAATACCTTTTCTAATATATTGGCAGAGGTATCCAGGCCCTGACCTGCAGCTCCGCCAATCAGTATACTGTAATCCAATTAAAGCACCTCCTTCGGTATCGTTAACACATTATCTGAATTCATCCATTAATCTTTCAGCATCCATCGGATTTAATTCTATATCCACAAGAGGCGGTCCATTCTTAATGAACTCAAATTTATCTATGTAGTCTTCTTTTTCCTCTTTATACAGAATTCCAACAGGGATTCTGTCCTCAAATTCCAATGCCTTTTCCATTGCTGCTTTCTTGTCGGTATAATCATAGTCATCCGGCAGATGATAAACCCTGTTCTTATACCATGAAAACGTGTTAACCTTGTTCCAGACAACACAGGGCTGTAATATATCTATCAATGCATATCCCTTGTAATTAATGGCGTCCTTCATCAGTTTTACAAGATGTGGAATATCCCCTGAGAAGCCTCTTGCAACAAATCCGGCACCCATTGTTAGTGCTAATGCCAAAGGTTGTACCGGCTCTACCTTAACGCCGTCAAATTGTAATGTAGTCTTTTGACCCATGGCTGTTGTCGGAGATGCCTGACCTTTAGTCAGTCCATATACCTGATTATCATGGACGAAATGAGCAATATCTATATTTCTCCTTATACCATGGATGAAATGATTTCCACCTTCCCCATAGGTATCTCCATCCCCTGATTCAACTATAACCTTTAAGTTCTTGTTAGATAATTTTATACCAATAGCCGGAGGGATTGCCCTGCCATGTAATCCGTTAAAACCGTTAATTTTTATATAATGAGGCATTTTTGCCGCTTGTCCTATACCTGATACAATAACCGCTTCATGCGGCTCAATTCCCAAATCCTCTAAAGCTGTTTTTAACGCAGTCCTTATCATGTAGTTGCCGCAACCCGGACACCATGACGGATCATAAAGCTCATATTCACATTTCATTATAAACCCTCCCTTGCTATTGTTATTTTAATTGTATATCCTTACCATTTGTTTTTCAATATAAAATAGTTGTTTGGGATATACGTCAAAATATAAGTTTCTTAAAAATAATCAATATAGTTGTCACAATCACACCAGAAGCCACAAACCACAAACCCGGGACTGATGAATGATTAATCATAATACTATTAAAAACCGAACCAACTAAAAGTCCTATTTGCATGATTAAGGAATTTAAAGATAAAATTGAAGCCCTATGTTCGTTAGGTATTTCCCCATTAAGTATAACACCCTCCGGTACATTGGACATACCCAAAAACAAATAAATCAACGTGTAAAAGAACATAAATAAAAACATGTTTGTCTGTAATGCCGTAATGATCAATACCATTACAAGAATACTCCTGAGTAACAAGTACATTTTTTTAGTATTATGCTTGCTGAATATTCTGCCATAGACGATATTGCCTGTCATGGATGCTGCAAAATACATAAAAGCCATTACGCCTAAAAGAAACATGGTACTGTTGTCAGGCATTAAGGAAATAAAATGCGGCTGCCAATATGTTTCCAAAGAGCTGAATAAAAAACCTGTAGAAAATACTGAAATGAATATGCAGATTACATTTTTATTATTAGCGACTAAAATTGAGCTGCTTTTAATATGATCCCATATAAAAATCTGTTTTTTATTTTCATTTACAACAGTTTCTTTTATATATACCATTGCAAATATTAAAGTTATAAATGTCAGTATTATTCTGACAATAAGGCTTAGATCGTACATCCCTATTGAAGAAAAAAATTTGCCGGATATTTCAGGGAGATAACCTCCGACTAAGGCTCCTGCAGATAATCCAAGAGCATCTATAACATTTATCCTGATGGTAACATCGTGTAATTTGTCCTTGCCAAATTCATTAATATATGAATCTATGAACAGAGCCTCAAATGATCCTGAGGAAATAGCTCTGTTTAATCCATAAAGCAACATCCCGATATACAAAATTACCACGCCGTTCCCCAAAAGAACAACTGCCGAAAATATCAAGGACACAATCAGAGATAAACAGAAGGTTTTTTTCCTGCCAATTATATCTGCCATTATTCCGGTTGGTAGCTCCAGTATTATTACCGAAAAAGAAAATGTGCCTATAAGAATAGAAAGCATACTGAGTGTAGCACCTTTCTGTATCAATAATAAACTTAAAACCGGAACAAGAAGTCCTGTAGCAAATGAATTCAGTAATAATATAAAAGAATACAGTCTTACCCTCATGCTATATCTCACTTTTACCATCTTTTAAATCTGCTCTGTAAGCAATTAAGGCATATTCGTATGGATGCGAATTCTCTGATGCTTTTGAATGTTTTTTTATAAAGTCATCAATAATATCAAACAGTTCATTAGCTTCTTGTGCAGATAAATGAACGACTCCTGTCAATTGATCAGCAAATTTATTTCCCTTTTTATATTCTTCTGATAAAAGATATCTGTTTTCATCAATCAGCTTATTATAACTGTTGTAAACTGTGCTTAATACGTTTCTTGCCAATATATCGCGCTCTGCTGTTAAATCATCATTTATATCTTGACCTATGCTTACAGTCTTTTCTGTTACTCTAAGATACCTTGCAGTTATACCGTTTATAATTTCATTATGGTCAAATTCAATAATCCCTACTTGCTCTAACTTTTTTATATGATGCTGTGCAGATGAAGGTGAAATTTCCAGTTTATCAGCTACAAATTTAGCGGTCACCGGTTTTCCCTCATTTGTCATCACCCTGATTAATTTTTGCCTCACAGGGGACATCAGTATCTTCAGGTCTTTATCAGTCTTAAGTACTATATAATTTTTCTTATCCATCATTTCCTCCTCCATCAACGTTACAATTAATATAACATTACAATTTATGTAATGTCAATATATTTTTTACAACAAAATAAAAAAGAGACTAAAATCGTAGGCTTCTATCCTGATTTTAGTCTCCAAACCACTATTGGTTCAACTCTATATCAATCATTTTGTATTGCTTTCTACTGCTGCTACTGCTTCAATTTCTACCAACTGATTTGTATATCCTAATACTGTGACTCCAAATAAGGTGCTTGGAACATCATGTTTTCCAAACTCTTTTCTTATTGTTTCCCATGCTGTTACCAGATCCGACCGTTCATGAGAAGCTACAAGAACTCTGGTATATACTACATCTTCCAATGCAGCACCACAA
>JAFACY010000233.1 GCA_023425285.1 Bacillota bacterium | reverse complement strand
TATGCAAATGTAAGTATTACAAGCGGAATTAAAAAAGATACCATGACAACAATAATCCAAAGCATGACACCTGCTTTTCTTTCATCACTTACATTTTTGCATTTATTTCTCAGATATTTTTCAAGGTTAGAAATCATTCTCCCTATTAATCTCACAGGATGAGGAAGTCCCTGAGGATCACCAAATGTCAAATCTAATATATATCCTATAATCAGTGCCGTCATACAATACCTCCTTCCGATTTATTCTGACAAGCAAAAAAATTATATCTTAAGTAACAGTTGCTTGTCAATTCAGTATATTTTTGTAATATTAAAAGCCTGTTCTCATAAGCTTTATTAATAAAACAATTATGGGGGAAATATGGAACGGATATTCAAAAGAACCAATATAGTATTTTCAATCGCATTAGTAATAACCTTGATAATGTCACTCTTTTCTGATTTATATAAAACATCCGAAACCATAGATGCTACGGGAGCAGAACAGGTTGACAGAATAAAAATCCTTATTGATCCGGGGCATGGAGGTATTGATCAGGGAACGAGCGGAGGTACCGGAGTAACAGAAGCTCCGTTGAACCTTGCAATCTCCGAAAAGCTTATGAGGTTCCTGGAGGGTTCGGGATTCGACGTGGACATGACCAGATATGAAGACGAAGGGTTATATTCCCTGAAGTCGAAAACCATCAGAGAAAAGAAAAACGAAGATCTGAAAAATCGTGTTGACATGATAAACAACTCCAATGCCGATCTGGTTGTTTCAATTCATCTGAACTCATTTCCCCAAAAACAATACTATGGTGCACACGTATTTTACCAAAAAAACAGTCAATTAGGCAAAATAGCGGCGGATACCTTGCAGGACTCCTTAAAAAGCATACTGGATCCTGGAAACAACAGAGTTCCTCAGGTGAAAAAGGACATAAAAATCATGGATGATACAAACATACCCGTAGTACTTGTGGAATGCGGATTCTTATCCAACGATGCCGAGGAGAGAAAATTAGTTACGGACGAATATCAGGAAAAAATTGCATGGTCCATATTTACCGGACTTATTAAGTACTTTAATGAATTATGATTATGAATTATAATTAACAAATTTCATATTAATAAAATATCGTAATTATTATATATATGCAGAGTTTTTGAAAATAAAAGCTCTGTTTTTTTTGTTTCCAAAATTCTTTGGCATACGGTTTCATCCAATTAATACAAATATTGTAAAATATACGAAAATTTCAATTATTTGATAATTTTTAGTTGAATAAATAGTTATATTGTATTATAATCAAAATATGTGTAGTTTAACGTTTGGAGGACTTATATGAATTTTGAAGAAGTTGAGTTTTTCTTAGCCAATATCAAATCTGTTCTATCATGCAAGATAATTACTGATTCAAATAATAATATTACTGAAATACATGTTTTATCTGACAGCAGCAGACATTCAAAGCAGATTGTAAGAGACATCAGGACCGCCTTACTCTCTCATTTTAATTTAGATATTGATTATAAAATAATAAGTGTTGCACAGGTTAACAAAAATATATCAATTAATTCTGATTTTCGCCTTTTATATGATGGTTATACAAATGAAAACTATGGCGAAAAAATTAAGATAATTGCTAAATTTACATGGGATGAAAAGGAATTTTTAGGAGAAGCAGAGGGTCTGAGATCCGAAAAAAATACTCTTATGGTTGCTGCTTTGGCAACACTGAATGCAATTAAAAAGGCTATTGAGCTTGACTGCTTTATTGTGGATGATATTCAGACTGCCAAAGTATCGGGAAAGGATGTAGTACTTTCTTCAATTACATATTTTGATAAAGGCAGAGAAATCTTACTCATAGGTTCTTCGATAATCAATAACAATAAGATTGACTCTACTATCAAAGCTACTCTCAACGCTATAAACAGAAAAATCTGTTTATTTATAAAAGAATGATGGGGCTGACTATAAAAAACTATAAACAAAAAGATAAAAAAATAGTGTAGCGAAACCTTCCTGTTCTATTAGCGAGCAGAGCAGAGACACTCTGTAGGAGGGTTATCATGAAAAAGTTAATGCCTATAATAGCTTCATTAGTAGCATTAGTTTTAGCAGCAGGTGCTGGATTTACCTGGGTTTAAAATAATATTTTCGTCGGCCCTTCATTTATAATAGAGAGGTTCAATATGGTTAAAGAAAAAAAAATTGCTATAGACAACGAGAAATCTTCATCAAAATTGACTTTATATACATATATTGCATTTCTTACTTTAATCGCATTGTCATTATTGTATTATCTTTTTAAAAAATATACAATTAATGATTATACTTTGCTTATAGTTTTTTCTATGCTTTCAGCAATAGCAGAGACATATCTAATACTATTGCCTAAAATAGGTGGTGTTTCTGTCAGCTTTGCTATAGGCTTTTCAGCTATTTTATTAACTAACCCATTATATGCTGCTATTATTTCGGCAGCAAGTGTTGCTTTCAGGTGCCCTTACGTTGATGGAAAGGGCAGAGTACACATACTTAACAATCCGTTTTATAAGACTGTTTTTAACATAAGTCAGTATATAATCAGCTTTGGAGTTGCCGGCATTTCTTATTTATATGCGGATACTCTGTTCGATGTAGGATATGACTTTTTTAATCCGGTTGCCGGTTCCATATCATTGATTGTATACATACTATTAAATACATTTTTCATGTCGCAGCTTATGTCAATTTTATTGAAGGAAAAGCTGCTATATATATGGAAGGGCAATTTCTTCTCCATGATGATAAATGTATTATTGGTCGGGATGTTGGGTATAGTTCTTGCGTTCGCATACCATGCCTACGGTTTCGGCGGATTATTGTTGTTTTTCATACCGTTATTACTTGCAAGATACACTTTCAAATTATATTTAGACATGAGAAAAAACTATTTTGAAACCATGAATGTGTTGGTGCGTGCTATCGAAGCCAACGATCCATATACAAGCGGTCACTCCCTGCGCGTCAGCATTTATTCGGAAGGAATAGCCAGAGAATTAGGCTTGCCGCAAAATAAAATAGATATGATAAAAAGTGCCGCACTTTTACATGATATAGGAAAGATTGGAATAGATAAAAACATACTTAATAAAAACGGTAAATTAGAAAAGGACGAATTTGATACTATCAAGTCTCATCCCGAAATAGGAGCCACAATTATATCTGATATGAGCTATTTATCAAATCTTTCGGACATAATAAAGCATCATCATGAAAGAAACGACGGCAAGGGCTATCCCGACGGACTGGATCATGACAGTATACCGCTGGAAACGTCCATACTTACGATTGCAGACTCATTTGATGCAATGACGACGGACAGGCCCTACAGGCTCGCTCTGAGCCTGGACGATGCACTTAACGAATTAAAATTGAACTCAGGTACTCAATTCAATCCTGATATCATAGACGATTCAATTATTGCCTTAAGAAAGGCATTCAACAGTTTAGCGGAATAGGTGTGTCATGCTTCCTGAAATTATATTATTTTCTGTTTTATCAATTGCTTTATTATCAATACGAAACAAAGAAATCAAGCTCAATGATTTTAAAGTTGAAATCAAAGGCTATATAGTGTTGTTAATCATGGCAGTAATTGAAATTACTGCTCAGTTTTTATTTAAGCTATATACCGGCAGCAACTTGCTCAGAATATTGTCAATGCACTGGACTATCTACTTTGGATTATTCGTTGTTTCAATTATTAACTTCGAAAAGCCCTTCATGAAGCTCATGTTTTTAGGAACGTTAATGAATTTTGTAGCCATTATTTCCAATGATTTTAAAATGCCCGTGTACGTTTCCGAAATGATGACTGATTTTGAAATAAAAAAAATATATCTTCAGTCGGGACAGGATTTAATTCATTCGCTTCTTACAGAAGACACGAAATTCAAAATATTTGCGGATATTATTACTCTGCCTCCTCCATATCCCTTCCCCAAAACAATAAGCATCGGTGATATATTCTTATTCTTTGGTGTTTTTGCTTTCTGGCAGAACGCATATCCCTCTGCAGGGAAAAAATAAACTCTCTTTCGTCTACATGAGAAAACGGCATACCATAAGAGCGGCAAAAATAGATCCTATGTGAGCTATGAGACCGACTTTTATTGTGTGCCTTATATTTTTTATACCAACCGCTCCGAAATATACGGCAGTTGTATAAAATATGGTTTCCGATGAACCCATTAACACCGAAGCACTCCTTCCTATATAGGAGTCCGGTCCGTAATTGTCAAGTATAGATTGGAAAACTCCCAAAGACCCTCCTCCGGACAGCGGCTTGACTATGGACAGAGATAACAGCTCCGGCGGGAATCCTAACACACTTGTTACAGGTGTCAATATTCCGACTATAAATTCCTCCGCTCCCGAATGAATAAACATATTTATTGCAAAAATCACGGCTAAAATATAGGGAAATATTTTAAGCGCAGCCTTTGCACCTTCCATGGCTCCTTCAATAAATGCCGCATATACATCAACCTTTTGTACAATACCGTAAAATAAAATTCCGCCTATAACAATGGGCAGTATTAAATCAGACAAGCTCATCTGACACCCTTCCTTTCAAAATATTTTGCGAAAATAATCGCTACAGCGGTAGAAAATGAAGTGGCAATCATGGTCGGAAGCAAAATGTCTCCCGGAGTGCCTGCACCCGCATCAGCCCTGAGCTTTATTACGTTCAGGGGAATGAGCTGAATTGACGATACATTGATTATTAAAAACATACACATGGCGTTATTGGCTGTGGATTTATCCTTGTTTACGAGCTGCATTTCATGCATTGCCTTTAATCCGAATGCCGTTGCCGAATTGCCTATGCCTAGAATATTGGCTGCAATAGTCATGATGATTGCATTTACTGCCTTTGTATTGTTCTCCACCTCTTTGAACAAAAATTTGATTGCCGGCTTTATCAATACAGCCAACTTGTTCAATATTCCCGACTTTTCAACTATTGACATCAGACCTGTCCAGAATGCCATAACAGGTATCAATTTGACTATTAATTCAACAGATTGCTGCAAATCAAAAAAAAGTACATTTGCAGCTGTCTCAGGCTTCCCATTAATAAATGAAAATACAAAACCGAGCCCGATGAGAAAAATCCACACGTTTTTCATAAACTCTCCCATAAATAAAAATAAAAAGACATATTATTAAATAATATGTCTGTATATATCTTTTAATTACTTCGTGGGATTTAATTCGTTGTCTATTTTTTCAACCTGAATTTCCAGCACTCTTTTTGCTTCGGCTTCGGTTACGGTAATATCCAGATTCTTGTATACTATTCTGCCCCCAACATCCGGTATTTCCTCAAAC
>JAFACY010000224.1 GCA_023425285.1 Bacillota bacterium | reverse complement strand
GCAAAGGCTGCCATCGGCAACCGGCCTGCATATGACCTCAAAGCATTCTACGGCAGCGGCAAGTCCGTGACCGACTTTGGCAAGGGAAGCGTCAGCGTGGAGATTCCCTATACTCTGCAAAAGGGTGAAATTGCGGGCAACGTCTATGCCGTCTATGTGGACGCAAAGGGCAAGGTAATCTACCTTACCGATTCCGGCTATGATGCACAGCGCGGGACGGTGATGTTTTCCACCAGTCATTTCTCCACTTACGGCGTAGCCTACAAAGCCAGCTTCAACTTTACCGACATCAACGGTCATTGGGCAAAGGACGATATCCTCTTTGTCGCAAACCGTGGCCTTATGACCGGCACCAGCGCTACCACGTTCAGCCCTGACGGTTCCATGACACGGGGAATGTTTGTAACAGCACTGGGACGTCTGGCAAATGCCGACATAAACGCCTATGAGCAGTCCAGCTTTACCGATGTAAAGGCTGACGCCTACTACATGGGCTACATCGAATGGGGCGTGAAAAACAACATTCTGGTCGGTATCGGCGGCGGCAAGTTCGACCCGGACGGTCTTGTGACCCGTGAGCAGATGACGGTTATTATGGACAGATATGCCACGGCTGTCGGATTCAAACTACCGGAAGTTCACACACAGAATGTCTTTGCCGACGATGATGAAATCAGCAGCTATGCTAAGGAAGCTGTGAAGCAGATGCAGGCAGCAGGTATAATCAGCGGCAAAAACGACAATCTCTTTAACCCTCAGGGTACAGCCACAAGAGCCGAGGCTTCGGCAGTACTGAGTCGTTTTGTGGAGCTGGAGACAGATATTTGATGGATGTTAAGACACTTTTTTTCGTACTTATTTGGCCGAATACAGAGAACGCCAGACACTTGATTGTGTCTGGCGTTCTCTATATTCAGATACAAGATTGTCGCTCCATAACGATTCCATCTGCAATCATCTTTTTTTAAAAAAGGTTACCGGGAGTAACTGTTCAGAAACTTTTTTTCATGTTACTTTAACTGTAAAGCGCTACACTACATTGAGGAGGATTAAACCATGAAAAAATACATATCTCTTATCTGTGTAATTTTGACAGTCATTCTTTTATCCGCTGTATTGACTGCCTGTATGGATGAAAATGAACTGATTGAAAAAGAACCGGCTATAGGCGGAGGGTTACGGACAGAGGCGGTTATTTTTGATTTTTCATACGGCTCGCCTGAGGAAAATTTGTATTGGAACACCTTGTACGATTATGAAGACATTTCTGTCGAGCAAATTATCGACGGACTTTCTGATTGGTCCGGTTTAGATTTTTCTGTGGAAATCAGCTACGATGATGAAGGCGGAGTAATCATTGACTGGGCGTCGGATTCTTCGCTTATTTCAGGCAGCATCCCGGAAAACCAAAAGGTGCGGTTGTCAGGGTACCCGCAGGAGCACAATGAAAAATTCAATTGGCAGGATGTGGATTCTTTGCGTTGGTTTATGATGGACAGTATGTATCAAACGCTGCAAAATAGGAATTACACGGTTTACTACACCATGGACGGCGGCAAGGAGCTTGCCTTTGACGAGCTTTATCCTGCGAATGTGTTTCCGTCCGATATTCCGTATATGGGCAGTGCGTTTTATTTCAACCATGCCGACGGCAGGGGTGAATCTATACAAGGATTTGATAAGCCTGAATGGCAGGGGGACTACACAGCTGTCGCATATGTAATCAAAATTTATAATTTTGACGGAACCGGTTTTAACTTTGAAGCCTATAAGCTTGATGCCCCCGCGCGTGTTGTTGCCGGCGGGTATGCTGCGCTTTATCCCGACAATGAATTGATGGCTGAATACGGACAGATGTCATTTTCTCTCCATGAGGATTACTCGTCCCTGGATATATTCACGCCGGAAGACCACGATTTATCGGGATTACGCGGTTATTACGAAAAAAATGAAGAATTTGACTTTTCTCTTCTGTCCAATTGGGAATTTGTATTTTCAAGCGGCGCAGGCGGATGGGCCACCATTGTTCAGATAGGACCGGATGGGACGTTCTCCGGCAGTTTCCATGATTCGGAAATGGGTGCGGCAGGTGACGATTACCCTGATGGGACAATATATGTATGTGATTTCACCGGTGAATTCAAATCGGTTGAAAAAATCGATGATTACGAATATTCGATGAAGTGCGAAAATTTGATGCAGGAAGGCATAGATGGCGAAGAAGAAATAATAAACGGCATTAAATATATAATTTCAACACCCTATGGGTTTGATGATGCCAGCGAGTTCAGGCTGTATCTGCCGGGTAAGAAGGTTTCTGAATTACCCTCCGAGTATGTGGAGTGGATTTATGGACTTGAAGAAAGCGACGTCCTTGAGTTTTATGGACTTTATAACCTTGGAGGTAAGCAGGGATTCAGTTCCTACAATTTAGAAGGCGACAGCATAAATTAAGGAGTAATTTCAATAGTTTGTGATGATTTGAAAGGAGAAGGATATGCAGATTAAAAAAGGTTTAATGTTAAGAAAAAGTATTGTTTCGGTACTCACAGTGATTTTTATGGTTCAGATAATGGTCGTTCCTGTCCACGCCTCATATAATTATGAATATATTAATCCTGATGAATTTGATAATTATGAGGATTATGAAAATTATTATAATAATTATCTTAAGGATTTATGGTCTGATGATGAGGAGGATGAAACAGATGCTTCCAAGGCAAGCAAGCTTGATAATCCTGTTAAAAATCTTACGGCAGCGGAATTTTCAAACAACAATATTTTGATTGAAAGCGACAGAACCACAGGTTGGGACGGCAATGTGGGCGGTGACGACATATCAAAGTCATTGGGTCAGAATGAATTTAAATGCAGCTTTTATGTTGATGAGGAAATAGTTATAAGTGATTTATATTTCAGCACCAACTATACGGGGATTGTCACCAATTATACGGATATGTGGAATCCCACACCCGAAATTGTACCTATTCCCGCAAATTTGAAAATAGTTATCGAAAAATATGAAAATTCAGGCAGCAGAACCCAGACAGCAATTATTCCTGCAAAGGTGTATACATGCCCGGAAATCAATCCTTTAGTTTACAATACATTTAAACAGCTTACAGGTGCAAGCGATGTCAAGGTTGCTCTTAAAAAGGGAGTTTATATGGCTCGTATTACGCCCCAGGATGCCTCCTTTGATCTGATAGGAAGAGAGAGAAAAAGCGATGACCCCTATGATACTCTTTATAACATGGGATCAGTAGACTATGGTGTTGTTATGACCGGCGGCTTTACGGGTGGCGGAGTGGCGTTGTTCAGAAATTATGATGCGACCTGGGGAGGAATAACCCCGATTATTCAGGGAGCTAATGCGGGTAAAAGCATTTCCGAAATAAGCGATGATATGGTTAAAGAAATTAATAAGCAGCTTGAATTAAGAAAAAAGGAGCAGGAAGCAGCTCAAAAGGCTGCTGCTGAAAAGGCAGCAAAGGAAGCGGCCGAGGCAGCAAAAAAACCCATAACTCTTAAAATCAACGGCAAGGTTGTAAAGACTGACAGCGCTCCGGTGATTGAGGACGGAAGAACCTTAGTGCCTGTGCGTGCCATAGTTGAGGAGCTTGGCTACATAGTGTCATGGAATTCAACCACTCAGATAATTGATGTTTATGATATTGACGGTGAGCTTCGTATAAGCATGAAGTTAGGCTCAAAAAAGGCATCTGTGGCAACGGGTATTTACGGTGTTATGGATGAAAAAACTCTGGATGTTTCCGCAAAGAGCATTGGAGGCAGAACCATGGTACCGGCCAGATTCATAGCAGAAACCTTAGGCTGTGAGGTTAAGTGGGATCAGACTACAAAGACCGTTACTATAACTTCAAATCAAGGATAGGGGGAAGAGAAGAAGTGATAACTGTATTAAAGCATTTTCTGAATTTTAAGGACAGCACATATACCCATCAAAAGTGGCTGAAGGGCATAACCCTGATTGTACTGATATTCTTTGCGGCAATGATATATATTAGTTTGCTGCCCATGGGTATTTTAGGAATCATTATTTCCACAATAATTTTTGTGATTGTTGCCTCAATATGCATCGTCATATATGGTGTGATTGAAACAGTGCTTACAAGCAGGGCTGACAAGAAGACGCACATAAGGGAAAAGGAAGAGTTCAGGGCAGGCGGCTCTGAGGAGCTGGCAGGACTTGAAGAAACGAGATTTAAAATAGTGAAAATGAATAAGCAGATGGTTGTTACAGGCATATTGATGGCTGTTACATTCTTTGTTGCCCTCATAGCGGCATACGTCTTTACAGAGTCACAGGCTGCTGCATGGGCGATTGCCATTGCATCGGCGATACCGTTTTTAATTATTTTAAAGGCTATTTACAATAAAAAATCGCCTATGGATAAGGAATACAAGGATGGATTTGAAAAATCCGTTGTGAATAAAACTCTTGAAGCGGTATTTGATATAAAGGAGTTTGACCGTGAAAAGAGAATTGGCGAAAAGATAATACATGAATCCAATCTTTTTTCATATTATGAGGAATATTACGGTGAGGATTATCTTTCGGCTGAATACAAGGGCAGAGGCTTTGAGCAGTGTGATGTAAGGCTGACCAAAGAGGAGGAAGAAAGCTACAGGGAAGATGACGGTACGGTCGGAACAAGAATGGTAACTGTAAATGTATTTGCCGGAAGATTCATAATCGTTGATTATGACGCCATATCAAATGAACCGGTGTATGTGTATCACAGGAGAGGCAAAAAGGATATATCTGTTGTGGAAACTGAGCTGCAAAGCTTCAATGATAAATTTTATATCAAAGCTGAAAGCCCTCAGTCCGCACTCCGTATATTGACGCCCCAGGTCCTTGAGGGAATTGTTACAGCTTCTGATAAGCTTAACTGCCCTATGTCCATGGCATTTAGGGATGACAAAATATATATTGCTGTATATTCGGATAATTCTTTCCTAATCACAAATCTGAGGGGAGAAACAGTGGCTAAGCAGCAGGAAAGAATTAAAAGGGATGTACAGATAATTCTTGATCTGATTGATTCTATTTATCTGAAATAGATTAAATTATTTAGGAGGAGAGATATGATTTTTTTAGCAGTTGTTGCAGTTGCAGTAATCGCAGTTGTTGTGTGGGCAATTTCCACATCAAACCGTTTCAAGGTTTTGTTGGTGAAAATAAATGAGGCTGATTCCGGTATAGATGTGGCGCTAAACAAGCGTTATGATACACTGGTAAAGCTTATGGACGTGGTGAGAGCCTATGCGAAGCATGAGGTTGAAACATTATCGGATATAGTCAAGCTTCGTTCGGGGATGGGGCTCAATGAAAAGGTACAGGCGGAGAAAAGGATGCACGAGGTATCCGACCGCATAAATGTTATTGCCGAAAATTATCCGGAGCTTCGCTCCAGTGAAAATTTCAAGCAGCTTCAGGATGCCATAGTGGATTCGGAGGACCATCTGCAGGCTGCGCGCCGTGTGTACAATGCGGGAGTGTCTGCATTTAATCAGGCAATTGTTCGTTTTCCGGACAGCGTTATTGCAAACAAATATAATTATAAACAAAAGGGATTCTTTGAGGCGGAAGAAGAAAAACGTTCGGATGTCAAAATAAATTTATAGCTGCAATGGGAGGGATTATGAACAAGAGATATATAAAATTAATAACAGCTGTTGTTGTGATTTCAATGATGCTTTCATCATTGGCAGTATATGCGTCAGGGGATATAAGGATTTATGTGGATAATGTGGAATTGGAAACAGATGTGGCACCTGTAATAATAAATAATCGTACCTTGGTGCCGGTGAGGGTTATCTCTGAGGCAGCAGCCTGTGGGGTACAGTGGGACGGGGAGCAAAGGATGATTTCCATAAGCGCTCCTTACTTGGTGCAGCCGCTGATGTACATGTACATCGATAATCCTGTGGTGGGAATATATGAATACAATGCCGAGACCATGGAAACGGCAGTGGACGAAGTGACAATAGATGCTGCCCCTGTGATAATAAACGGAAGAACTATGGTTCCTCTGCGTTTCATTGCCGAAACCATAGGCTTTGAGGTTGAATGGAATGAGACAGAAAGAGCAATTTATTTAAAAAGCGGTGAAGAGCTTATAAAAGTAAGGGGATACGATGAAAACACACAGTTTCCAACCTATGTGGAATATGTAGAGGAATATGTAATAGAAGGTGACCCCGGTGAAAATATAACCGCAAGGACTGCGGCTCTGATATTGGCTCTTGATACATTGCCGGGAAAATTTCACGATATAGATTCCATCGGTAAAATTAAAATAACTTTAACCGGTCTCGAGGATTTAAACAAAGAGGAATGCTACATGTTTACTGTGGAGTGTGAAAACGGAGATATCTTTTATTATGCCGTGTCATACACCCATCAGGTTACCGAAATATTTGAATAGGAGAAAACAGGGTATATGAAAAATATAATTTTAGCGTTATTACTTATAACACTTTTGATTCTGCCGGGATGCAATGATACTGATGATATTCCGGCTGTAGAACCGGATGTAAATACTCAAGAAATCATACAGGAGGATGAACATCAGCTAAGTGAAATAGACGGATGGTGGCATCTGAATCAGGATTATGAAGACAATTATGCGGGAGTTCAGATATTTTCGGTGGACAGCTACTCTGAAACAGCCCTATCCCGGGATAAATTCGGCAATCTGGGCATGGAATTTGACGTAAGGATGGAAAACGGTCAGTTTGTAATGGTAAACGACTTGTTTGGCGATGTTTATTTTAACATTATAGACGTGAATACCATTGAGATTGAGGAAACAGGAGATGTTTTTTACCGGATAGACCCCCTGGACTCCACGGCTGAGCTGAATTTAGACGGCAAGTGGAATTTTAAGGGACAGACCGGAGAGGATATTGAAAAAGTTATTTATTTTGACGGAACGAACTTTAAATACGCCACAGTGCAGTTTGAACAGGAGTTTGTAAGCAATGAAGGGACGTGGAGCTTGGGTAATTCAGAGATGAATTTCTTTGTGGGAAATCCTGTGAATTATTTAGCCGTAAATACGGATGCAGATCTTTCCTTCAGATTGTCCCAGGATCAGCTTGTTCTCATGGGAGGCTTCTGGGATGACGATTATTTCCTGAGAGAGGATGCCATAGGCACTCCCGAGGGCGATGCAGCACTGTTGAAGGTTAAGCTTTCAGCCGGCTCCTCATGGATGAGCGATAAATCCATACTTTATTTTGTTGGAAATGGCACACTGTTAAGGTTAAATGTGGAATCATATGATAATCATGCATGGAGCGGAGATGACTATGCCGGGACCTGGGAAACAGACGGTACCACGCTTATATTGAAATGGGAAGACGGAACGGAAGACTACACAAGTATAATTGAAAATTCATTTGAAGTTGAAAGTTTGCAGGAGACATTTGTGCAATAAGGAGGAAGGACGATGCTTTCAAGAGCGGAAATAAAAAGAAATGCGAAGAAAGCTGTTTTGAGGAGCTACGGTTCGGTCGCAGCTGTTTCAACAGCAGTTGCAGCTTGTATACTTGTGCAATCTCTGATTTCATATGTTCTTACAAAGGATTCTCTCTATATATGGCCGGCTTTTTTGGGAATTATCCCGGGTATATTGCTCTTGCCCGTTTATGTGGGTGCGGCGGGATTTTTCCTTAAAATATACCGCAATGAGAATGGAGCGAATATTAAGAATGTATTTGAAACCGGATTCAAAGAAAATTACGGACGTAATTTATTGGGTATGCTGTTGAGAGCATTCAAGCTGTTTTTATGGTTTTTTATAGGACTAGTACCCTTTTATTTCGGATTGGTGCTTACGCTGATGAGCTCATTTAAGGGCAATCCTTTTTCGGATGGTTATGTGGGAGGACTGGGCGATACCTTTGTGGTTTTCGCTGCTTCCATGGTAATATCCCTGTTAGGTTCTGTACCGTATATTATAAAGTCCATATCATATTCCATGACACCGTACATTTTAGCGGAGGACAAAGAGATATCTCCCTCACAAGCTGTAAAATTGTCGGGAGCTATGACAAAGGGACACAAGTCTGAAATTTTTATGATGTATCTGAGCTTCATAGGCTGGATGATACTCACTGCTGCTACATTGGGTATACTCGGTATTTTCTGGACAATGCCATATATGACGGCGTCACTTGCCGGAATATATGAAAAGCTGAAAAGCGGGCGTGTCATTCCGAACATTAGTGAGGAATCTCAGGTTTTAAAAAGCTGAAATCCCTCGGCATGACAATTAGGAAGGAGTAATACAATAAATGAAAAATAAATTATTAATAATATTTTTATGCTTTATGTTTTTTTTAACGGCTTGCAATAACACTGACTTAAATCCTGTATCAGAACCGCAAAATGTTATAGATGAACCGAGTACTAAGACAGAAGACGGCAGAGGTGATTTGATAAAGAATGACACGAATGAGTGGGTTGGCGTATACGTAAACAGAGATCTTGGATTTTCTGTTGAAATAGAAGAGTTTGAAGGAACAGATTTCTGGTTTGATGTTTATTTATTAAGAGACGGACACCAGGTTTTAGGAGGAACCGCATCCGTCACCGAAGATGATGATAATCTTGCAATGATGGATGACATTGGCTTATATTTGTATGAAGATTTAAGCGCAATAGATTTCCTTGCCCCGGAAAGCTCCGAATGGGAACATATGCGCGGACAATATATCAGACTTACAGATGAAGAGCCTTCCGCAGCTGCTGCAACCGCCATATTGATTGCCGATTTTGCCGACGGTCCGGATAGTACGAATTGCAGGGAGTACACGTGGGAATACGAAGGAGCCTTGGACATCGCGGTACTCTCCGATGGTCTTTCGTCTACCACAGGTTTGGATTTCTTTGTGAACGGAGAAATAGCCGGCGATAAAGCGTTTATTGCATGGCTGGATGCCGGCACTCTTGTGGCCGGTCTTGGCGACCGTGAACAGAAAGAGGAATTTTTCTTTTATGATTCGGTGAGCCTCAACTGGTTTATGATGGACTCCATGGCCACAACAATCAAGACAAATTTCCCCGAAGTGACGGAGGTCTATTTCTCTGGCGAGAACGGCGAGCCGGTCATGTTTCCTAACCCGGAGGATATGGCAAGTCAGGGGCTGCCCATACTGCCTGTTGACCTGCCCTACGAGGGCAGCGCCTTCTTTATTGCTCACGCGGATGGCAGAGGCGATGATCTTGATACCGAATAAACATATAAAAGATAGGAGCTTATTATGGACGAAAATATGATTACTATGATTTCCGGTGTTGCACTAATAATTGCAGGTATCGTATGGCTCATAAAAATAAGAGCGCACAAATCAAGCTGCACCTCCGGGATTGAAGCAACGGTTGTGAAAATTGACAGGGAAGAACAGAGGGATGATAAGGGGGAAGAAGTTATATATTATTCTGCCGTATTCGGTTATGAGGTGGACGGTAAGCCGTACCAAGTCAGAGAAAAAAGCAAATCCGACAGCAGCAGGCATAAGCCGGGAGATAAGGTAAAGCTTTTTTACAATCCGGAAGATCCCAATAAATTCTATATAAAGGGCTCTGTGCTGAATACAATTGTAGCCTTTGCCCTCATAGCTGCGGGAGTTGCATTAATCATAGCGAGCTTTTAATCAGTGAATCGGGAGAAGTAATATGAAAATAGTAAAAAAAGTTCTCATGGTATTAGGAGGCATCACAGCCTTATTTGGTATATTAACAGCTGTATTATTGATGATTGACGATGAAGAATCTATTACCGAGGATGAAATTGCTTTGTTCAGACGGATGGCTGAAGAATATGCACATTATATAGACAACAATATTGAGATTATCCCCATGGAGGATATGGACTATATACCCCGTGACGGGATAGATTATTCATCGGGCGACATTGAGGATGCATTCAGCGGATTTTACGGTGTTGCTGAGGGTGCTTCTGAAATAAGCAGTACAAATGCGGTATACAATGACGGCAAGGGAGATATCATTGTAGGAAAGCCTGTTTCCTCCGGTACAGGAGGACAAAAGAAGCCTGTTTACACGGGAAAAACAGTCAAAACAAATAAAAAGGATGCCTTCAGGGAGCCTGACGCGTGGAGAGATATGGGCAGTGTTGTAATATACTACATTTATCTGCAAAGCGACCCGGGAGACAATGAGCTTCCTTTGGAATGGAGCGATCCCGGTGACAGGGATCTGATACGGAAATGGAGCGACCCGGGAGATGGGGATATTATAAGTAATTGGAGCGATCCCGGAGACCGGGAGCTGTACAGAGAATGGGTAGACCCCGCATTTTGGTCGGACATTGGAGACACTTATTTAGAACGTGCCGACGAATTTGATTACGATGCGTGGATTCAGTTTATAAGAGATGAAATCAGAAGATATGCCCAAGAGGTGTGGGGAGACAGATATGACCTCAGCGGTATAGGTGATGTTATACAGGAATATGCTGAAGAATATGTTGAAGAATGGAGTGATCCCGGTGACGGAAGCGATTCCGGTGAGGTCGATATATATAACGATCCGGGAGACACCGCTATTCCAAGTAATATAATAAAGGCGGAGGATTTCGCAATCAACTACAAGGCCATGGGAAGACAGTTTTACAGAGAGAAGTTGTCAAAAAAGCAGCAGCTTGCGTACGATGTAGTGGCTACCTGCATTCAGCGCGGAGAGTTCACAATTCAATGCGAGCTCGGTATTACGGTTGATGAATCCAAGGCGATGCTTGATGCTCTGTTGAATGATCATCCGGAGTTTTTCTTCATAAGGGGCTACACATACGGAGCCACGGCCAGGGAAGCAGGATTTAATTACACAGATGAGTCGGGAATTACAGTGGGATGGGCAATCATGAGCCTGGATGAAGAAATCATGCAGATAGGCATAGACAAAGCTCTTAAGGACATAACTTCAAGAGCACAGCCTGTAATTGCCAAGGCTAAGACAATTGATTCGGAAATTGACAGGGTAAGATATATAGTTGAGGACTTGTGCGGGAAAAATGTGTATTCTGAGGATGGATACAAGTGCAGGTACGGACAGAATATGTATTCTGCCATAGTAACAAATGAAACGGTGTGCGCGGGGTTTTCCAAAGCATTCCATTATTACATGGTAGCTTTGGGAGTGGATGCCACGGTATTGAACAGTTCGGACCACATGTGGAATTTGCTGGAGCTTGACGGAGAATACTACTACATGGATGTAACCTGGGCCAACAATGATTCATATGAAGTCTATACGGACTACAAGGGAGTGACAACCACGACGCCCATTCACACCATAAACCATGATTTTTTCAATTTTAATGATGCATATCTTTCCAAGGCATTGGAGAAAGCCCCTAAATACAAAGAATCAATGACGAGAGATTATTTAGGCGCACTTCTTCCGGCTGCCAACGGTACAAAGTATTGGTATAAAAACTGGTACGGAGAGGACGAGGAGGAAGAACCGTATACTCCGAATAACTCAGAGACTATAAAGAAAGAAGTTTTACCGGCGGTTCCAAAGGATGACACTCCTAAGAAGCCGGATAATATTGTGGAGGATAAAACTGTCCTGATAAATGGTATTGATGTTTCGGACAGATTTGACATAATAGAGCTTAATGACATATTGTATGCAGATGCTGAATTGTATATAGAGTCATTTGCGGCTACTGATATGCCAGAGGGTATGAGGTACTACAATTTTCATAGTGACGCAGACGCTTATTATTCTGTATATGATATAATCGGTACCTGGGGAGAGGATGAAAATTATTATGTGAAGGATGGGTTTAAGAAGTTCCTTGACATGGATGTTATAATTGTGGAATCACATTTCACAGAAAATCCGATTGTTCTGCTTTTTGTGGATTCAAACGAAGCCTTACTTTATGATTCCGAAAGCTGGGGATATCACATAGTTGAAATTGAAGAAGCACCACGTAATGTTGACGGAGAAATGTATATGCCGATGGAGGCCTTCGCCGGGTTTATGGAGCATGAGCTTGAAATTGACTGATAAAAGAATTCCGAGGTCCGTCCCCGGAATTCTGTTTTTTTGCAGCAACTCAAAGGAGATGGTTCTTTTTTGGTCAATAGACTCAATTCTTATTTATAGATGATAAAAACATCCTGTTATAAAATGTACATAATAATGATATAATAATGTACATGAAAGGAGGCAATAATTATGCCCCATATAAGACCGATCACTGATTTAAGAAATACAAATGAAATATCTGATTTATGTCATGCTAAAAAAGAACCTATATTCATAACAAAAAATGGCTATGGTGACTTAGTTATTATGAGTATTGAAACTTTTGATTCCATTCTGGAAGATCGTGAACTCGATATGGCTATCGCGGAAGCCGAAGCCGAGTATACGTCGGATGAGCAGCTTGTAGACGCAAGAGAAGCTCTGTCTAAATTAAAGAGGAAACACTTTGGAAAATAAATATTCAGTAAAATTATTGCCTCATGCATACCGCATAGATGGGGACAGTTTTTTACGGAACTATCCTCATTTATGCTAAATATTCTATTTACTCATTGAAAAATTCAGATTAAAGTAATGTTTGCTGGTGTCTGACGGAAATATTAAATATTGTTGCGTCTTTATATAGCCGGAATATTCAACATCGCACACGAATCTGATTCCTGCCTCTGTAAAGCTGAAGTCCTCAAATAAGTTATTTTTTATTTTTTTCTCTATTCTGTTCGGGAGCCTTGATGACAGCAAATTATTATTCTGAGCACATGCAAAGGCGAGTGATGAAAGCAGCATATGATCATCATATGGATAAATGACGCTTTCACTTTTATCAGCGTCAATTGCGAATGAAACTCCCGTCACATATCCGTCCTTTGTTGTAAAACTAAACTCCGGCTTTTTATTGAGCCCTAAATATATTGTATAATCATCAGTTTTTTTCTTTTTCCATTCCCCTGTTTCATCCATATATTCATTGCCTGAATCTAAGTCTAAAATATTAGCATAATAATTGTAATTTTCGGCGAACTGTGCTACTGTCAAATCACCCTTGTTGGGAGGCATAAGCTGTGCAGACATTATTACTGTTAATGAAGCGAAACATATCACATGTGCGACTATATAAATCAAGCCGCGATACCAGTTTGTATCTTTGATTGTATATGATGTGTATTCATCCCATGGCAGTATTTCATTTTCACTGCACTGCCGGTAGCTTTTCCAAAGACGAATAAGATTGTATATGGGTATATTGAAGCCCATTCCTATGCCTATTACGTCGATTGTTCTCTCCAAGCCTTCACTATATGAAAGAGGCTCGCCATCCTTGTTTTCTATCCTGAGTCCGAATATGAATTTTCCGGGTGTAGTTCCAAAATAATGAAGCCACAGCGGTTCCAAAAACAACATCATAATAAATTCTACCAATGTATCCAGTACGTTTTCTGCCATGCTTCTATCCGCCACGTTTACGCGAAAAATAAATGCAAGAAAAACAGACCAAATTATGCTGTATATAAGGATGTCAAGCGATCTTGCAAAGTATCTGCGCCAAGGATGAAACGGATATGATAAATTACTGTTGTCTGTTTCTTGTAGCATAAAATATTTTCCCCCTGTTTTTAATATCTTTATTATACCACAGTAATAATTATTTAAAAATCAAAGAAATGACGGGTAAAAGAAACGGTACTATAAATGTAAGAATTATTCCTGTCAATAATGTAACCAGACTTAAGTTTACACCTACGAATTTTGTTATCGGAGCAAGCATTGTGTCCATATTTCCCGCTGCGCCTCCGGCAATTGGTGCTCCCGGGCTTATCCTGATCAGCAAGGGCATTGTTAATATAGTAAAAAATTCACGCATTACATTTACTATAAACCCATATGTTCCTGTTTCTATGCCGTATTGCTGTGTCATGTAAGCGCCTGTAAGGCTGTAAAAGCTCATTCCTGCCGATGATGTTACGGAAATGTATAATGGCAAATTTAATATAAGACCTGAAACTATGCCTCCGATTATGCTTCCAACCAAGATGGCAATCGGTATCAATATTACTTTAAATCCAACAAGCTTAAAATAAGAGAACACCTTCTTGTCAGAACCCTGAGAAATTCCCACACAAATATATAAAACTATTAATGCAACAGTAAAAAACGAATCTGTATATGAGACAGGAATTGTGGATCTCAGCAGTATTCCTGCTGCAAGTCCGGAAATAATACTGGCAGGCATCACCCACACAAGATTGCTTTTCTTTTGCTCTTCCTTATTTAAAATATTTAATTGTGTATTATCCTCAGTTAAAACAAAGGAAAGCTTATCTAACGGAAGTACGGTTTTTTCCGCAATGAATGTAGAAAATATGCTGAATGCTATGGCAGATATTGAAATGATCACGCAATTTATACCTATTTTTATTAAATTATCTACAATTAATTTATCAAGTCCGATGCCTAAACCGATGACAAGCATTAATAATATCAAAGCAGCAGTCGATGCTTTATCGGAATATATAAAAAACTTTTCATTTTTTACAGTCAATCCTAAAATTATCCCAATGCCTAAGCAAACAAATGGAAGCATTCTTTTATACCTCATAATTTAATGTTTATTAAATTGTATCATATACATAATACGAAATCAAGCAACTGCCCTAAATCAAAGATTTAGGGCAGTTGCTTGATTTCTCGATGTTTATTTCATAATCCTTAAAAACACCTCTGCTATTTCGGGGTCGAACTGTGTTCCGGAGCATCTTTTTATTTCATGCAGGGCTTCTTCCTTGTTTTTGGCTGCCTGATAGGGTCGGTTAGATGTCATGGCTTCATAGGCGTCCGCAACCGTTATAATTCTTGATTCTAACGGAATTTCATGTCCCTTCAGTCTGTCGGGATATCCGGTTCCGTCAAATCTTTCGTGGTGATGCCTCACGATTTTTGCCAAACCAGCATACTCATATGTATTTCTCAGTATGTGGTATCCTGTTTCGGGATGCTTTTTAATTATGTCAAATTCATCATTTGTCAGTTTCTCCTTCTTATTTAAAAGCTCGGGAGAAATTATTATTTTTCCTATGTCATGCAGTATTCCCGCATGCTTTATGGCATGGATTTCTCTTTCGCTGAAATTCATTTCTCTTGCCATAAGCTCGCAATATTCCGCAACCCTTTCGGTATGTATCTGTTCGTTATCATATTTAAGATTTATGCTGCGAAGTACATTTTCTATAACCTGACTTCTCATTGCCTTCCCATACTTCATTTTGCTTTCATACATGGAGTTTTCCGCATTTTTGATGATTATATCCATGTCCTGACTTGCATCGGTCTTGGTATCATAACCGGCAGCAACGGAGATGATGACAGATTCAAGCTCAATTTTAGACGTTTCCCCAATTATGGCGTCTCTGATATCCAGTGCCTGCTGAGAGCTTGTATTAGGCATTAGTACAGAGAATTCGTCACCTCCCATGCGGGCTATGACATCCTGAGGACGACATGATTTCTTCAATATATCCGCCACCCTTTTAAGAAGCTTGTCTCCCATCTCGTGACCAAAAGCATCGTTTGTGAGCTTTAATCCGTTTATGTCCAGAACCATTATGGAGACAGGAAGATTTTCAACTGTATCCATGCGCTTCATTGCTTCCTCCATATATCTTCGGTTATATAAACCTGTGAGATAATCGTGATAGCTTAGATATTCTATTTGATTGTGTTTTTCTCTCTTTTCGGTAAAATCTCTGAAAACAATTACAACACCTGTTATTTTTCCGTTTTTGTTCCAAATAGGGGCAGCACTGTCTTCTATCGGAAGAAGAGCGCCGTCTCTTCTGATCAGAGCCGTGTGATTTGCAAGCTCTTTGATTTCGCCTGTTCTCAGTACATCTTCAACTAAATTTCTGCAAGGCTCCATTGTATATTCGTGAACTATTGTGAAAACTTCAGAAAAATCCATACCTATGGCTTCATCTTCCTTCCAGCCTGTCAGCTGTTCGGCAATTACATTCATCAGAATAATTTTGCCGTTGTCATCAGTAGAAATAACACCGTCACCTATGGACAGCAGTGTTGTTCTGAAGTTTTCTTTTTCCATGTACAGAAGCTCTTCCATCTTTTTACGCTCGGAAATATCATCAATAATAACCGCAAACTGATTATGGATAGGTGAATAGGCAACGACCTGATACCATTTACCAAGCTCCTCTGTGTAGTTTTCAAATTCCTGGGAATCACCTGTAAGTGCAACCTCACTATATGCATTCAGCCAGTACGGTTCTAAATGAGGCAATACCTCCAGGGCGGTTCTGCCTATTATTTCGTCCCGCTTCAGACCTGTTAATCTTTCAAAGCTGTCATTTGCACTGAGGAAACGATAGTCAACGGGCTTGTTATCTTCATCCGTTATAATTTCATGGACGGCAAGTCCGAACTGCATTTTCTCCACAAGCATGCTGTGTTCGGTGATGATATTTTTGATTGATTCCTGGGTAATGCTGAGGGACTTGGCAATTTCTCCGAATTCATCCCTTTTATTAATCAAACTTTCGGGGATATCATGGGTGAAGTTTCCGTCTGCCATAATTGCAAGCTGATTTTTTATATTTTCAATTGATTTTATTATTCCGTCGGATGTTCTGTTCCATATTAAAATAAGCACCGCAAAGACTACAGATGCCACACTTAAAATTAATTTTATGATGCCCTCTATGGCAGCATGAGCATCCCTCATAGGATAGCCTATATTGACCGAGCCTCTGAGACTTCCGTTAATAACAATGGGATATATTATATCATAGACATTTTCGCCCAGTGAGGCTGAATAATATTCCGAAGCATATGGAGTGCTGTTTTGCAAAACGGAAATATTTCCCGCATCAGTTTTTTGTATTCCTATTTCTCCCGGGTTGCTGCTTGCGACAATAACAGCATCATTGTTTGTAACGCTGACGTATAAAATGTCCTCATTTGAAACCATATCCTCCGCAATAGCCTGGTAGCTCAATTGATTTGTCAGCTCATATATTTTATCTGCGGAAATTCCTGCCTGTACAAATGTGCCGTCCGTATTTCTGACTGCACCGTATTTTACATAATTACCAAATTCCGCATCCTTCCTTATATCCTCCATTAATTCCGGCTGTCCCTGTATTATTGCGTTCAGGGGATGATTGCTGTCCGGTTTCCAACCCAAGTATCCCGGAACAGTTGCATAAATAATTTCCCCGTACGTATTAAACCAATAAATTTCATCGACATCAAAATCTTTGGATAATTCATGTAAATAATCATCAGATAAAATGTCTTGGTTTTTTATTACTATATTGCACACTGTACGGATGCGATCTTCAATCATGCCGTCTAACACTGCTTCTGCTGTTTCGTTGGATTTCATGCGGTCAACAAACTGCCGTGCAATATGAAACCCATGAACCCTCATGTCATTAAGCAGAGTCTCTCTTGTAAAATGAGAGGAAAGCCCGGCAATGACGGTTATGGCCATAAATACAACAATGAGGGGAAGATACAGTATTTTTGCCCTGAATGATAAAGTCTTCTTATATAATGTATTTAGTGTTTTCGAGTAATTTCTTTCGTTCATATTTTACCGCCTCATGTTAGTCATAAATTATAGTAATATTCAGTTCTAAAGAATTTTTGTTAAATATTTGTTAAATGAAAATAAAGATATTGTTACATATATCGTCAGAAAAGTCAAATTATTAACAAAAAATACATAATAATATTTATTTTCTTGAGTTTTGCGAGCTGCCAAATTATAATTATCATGACATGCTGTTGTCATGTTATATGTCGTATAATATAACCATTAAATATAAAATCTAAAGGGAAGAACTATGCATTACGCCGATTATAAAACCATACTTTCACCGAAAAACGGCATGAACCTGTATCGCGGCTGCTCTCACGGATGCATCTATTGCGACAGCCGGAGCTCATGCTATCAGATAAATCACGTCTTTGAGGATATAGAGGTTAAAAGAGATGCTCCGTTGATTTTGGAAGAACAGCTTCGTCGTAAAAGAAATCCTTGTATAATCGGTACAGGAGCAATGACCGATCCCTATTTACATATTGAAGAAGAATTACAGTTTACAAGGCAGTGTCTCACCCTTATTGAACGTTACGGCTTTGGGCTCACGATTCTTACAAAATCATCACGGATTCTCCGGGATTTAGATTTACTGAAGGCTATAAACGAAAAAACAAAATGTGTTGTGCAGATGACATTGACTACTTATGATGAGGATTTGTGCAGGAAGCTGGAGCCGAATGT
Organism: Bacillota bacterium; assembly: GCA_023425285.1. Taxonomy (GTDB): domain Bacteria; phylum Bacillota; class Clostridia; order Tissierellales; family Sedimentibacteraceae; genus Sedimentibacter. The sequence continues at coordinate 31,382 of JAFACY010000224.1, read as the reverse complement.
ATCCACTACATCCGAGCGTTTTAAAGTTCTTGAGGTCATGCGTGACAACGGGATACCGACCGTGGTATGGCTTGACCCCATTCTGCCTTTTATTAACGACACGGAGGAAAATCTGCATGGCTTGATGGATTATTGCATCCGTGCAGGTGTTCACGGAATTATATGCTTTGGTTTTGGTTTGACTCTGAGAGAAGGAAACCGGGAGTATTTTTATACTCAGCTTGACCGCCTTTTTCCAGGTATGAAGCAAAAATACATCAGCACCTTTGGGAATGCATATATGTGCAACAGCAAAAATAACAGATATCTGATGGATGTTTTCAAGGAAATTTGTAAGAAGCACAACATACTTTGTAAGACTGACGATGTGTTTGGATACTTACAGACATTTGAATCGAAAAACCAGCAGTTATCCCTGTTTTAAACAGGATGTAATTGACTTTACTAATACGCCCGGCTGAATAAGTTCAGCCGGGCGTTCATGTATTTATTATTTTTTTGTACCGGGTTTTGAATTCCATACGGTATAAGCAATCAGACCGGTTAAGCAAAAAGCTGCGCCTGATATCATGGCATACCTGATGTTGATGTCTGCCATTTTGCCGAAAATCAGATTTGTACCCACAGCCATTACATTTCTGACACTTGAATATACGGATAAAATCGTTGCACGGCAGGATAGTCTTATCTGCCTGTTTTCAATATCCATGCGCATGGGCGCGAAAAGTGATGCGGATATCCTCAAAATCAATATTCCCAGTACGGAGATAACCGGATGTGAAGATAGTGTCAGCACTGTACATGCAATACATGCTACTGAAAATAAAAGTCTGATGGCGGCAGCTTCACCTAAGCGTTCTGAAATTTTATAGGAATATGCTGCCAGTAATCCTGAAATTGTAACCAGGATGTATATATATCCCATGTAGCGGGGTTCAATTCCCGAGCGCAGGTATTGGAGCTGATTCAGAAAGACTGTAATGGTCTGGTTGCTTTCGGCAAGTAAAGCTGCAGCAAACAGAAACATAAAGAATGATTTGTTACCCGTGATGGCAGAATAAATCATTTTTATCTGCTCATTGAACCGTATGTGTGTTGTGTTTTGCTTGACCTCGCTGAGAAAAAGAGACAGCATCATGGCTGTACCATAGGATATGATGGTGAGAAATGCCGCAAGGCTGTAGTTGTCCCTTATGATGACGGAAAATACGATTGAAGCACAAATCAAGCCCGCAGTGGTCATAGATTCGTATGTTCCGAATATCCTCTGGCTGTCGCCTTTATCCGTACATAGATATAAATAGGCTGAATCACAGCCAGAAAGACCGGATATAACAACCGATAAAACAAGTCTTTCCGCAAGAAATAATGAAAAGCTGTCTGCTTTCCAGAAAACTATCTTTGATATGAAATAAAGTATGTTGCATATGATTATGGTCTTTTTGTAGCCTATTTTGTCTGATACATAACCCCACGGCAATTCAAGCAAAATCATAATGATTAATGATATGCTTTCTATCAACGTGATATCAAACACGGAAAGTCCCTGCACCTGACGATAAAGGGTGGCTATGGGACCATAAAATACCAGGCCCTGCAATAAAGCAATGGCATAGAGTAAATATATATTTGATTTTTTATTGTCCAATTTATCCTCCGGATATTTTTTCGCATGACAAAAATATTTTATAATTCTTTCATCATTAAAAAAATACCTGGTATCAAATTGGATTGTACATAACTTTCTCCCGAATTAATATGTGTTACAAAAATTATACTAAATAAACGGCAGGAAATCAATACTGTGCAGGTCATAATAAAAAATATATAAAATATTGAAACATTTTGTCCAATAAACTCGTCTTACCTTGATAAATAAATGATAAATATCAGCTTGCAAAAGCAATCGACAAAATAGTATAATAACTACCGTAGCGTTTATGAGTCGGTAATTTTTTCGGGAGGATTTTATGATAGATAAAATAGAAGAAGTAATGGATCAATATGTGCGGCCGGAGCTTTCGAAGCATTACGGAAATGTAAAGGTCATATCATTCGAAGGGGGAGTTTTAAAGATAGCGTTGACGGGACAGTGCAGCGGATGTCCGTCTGCATCGTTTACGGTTGAGGATATTGTTGAAAAGGAAATCAAAGAGCATGTTCCGGAGGTTGAAGAGGTTGTTCTGATAAACCAGGTAAGCGATGATCTTCTGGATTTTGCACGAAGGATATTGAATAAAGAGGAAGATAAATGAAGATAGGTATAAAATACTGTGGAGGGTGCAATCCGAACTATAACAGAAGTGAGGCAGTCAGCCGAATAGTGAGCAGCTATCCCGAAATAGAATTTGAGCCTGTAAAACAGGATACACATTATGACCACATATTGATAATCAACGGATGCAGTCGCAGCTGTGCGGATCATGAAGGATTGAAAACAAACAGTAAAATTTTTATAAATTTGTTGAAGGATATTGACGGGTTAAGTGAAAAACTGAAAATATAATCACAAATTTTACACTTCTGTCATTCCGAACGTTAGTGAGGAATCTCGGGTCTTGAAGTGCATGTTAAACGGAGGATAAAGGCTAATAAATGGTATTTTCAAGCTTGGTTTTTTTATATTTGTTTTTTCCCATAAATTTAATATTTTATTTCATAAGTAAAAATAACACCTACAGAAATATTATTCTGTTAGGTTTTTCTTTGTTTTTTTATGCGTGGGGTGAACCGTTTTTTATTTTTGCATTGCTGCTTAGCGGAATTGTCAATTATTCCTTTGCGCTTTTGATAGACAGGTACAAGGGTACGTACAAGAGCAAAATCTTTTTGTATCTGGCGGTAATAATTGACTTGTCGATGATCGGTGTGTTCAAGTACTACAATTTCTTTGTGACCAATGTAAATTTTGTTTTAAATACAAACTTAGGTCTCAGCTCCATAGGGCTGCCCATAGGCATATCCTTTTATACATTTCAGATAATTTCATACGTCATAGACGTATACAGAGGAGATGTGCCTGCTCAGAAGAAGTTTTACAAGCTGCTTTTATATATGTCACTTTATCATCAGCTGATAGCGGGACCTATAGTGAGATATATTGATGTGGCCAACGAAATAGATAACAGGGTCATAGATTCCGATAAATTCAGCTACGGAATCAACAGATTTATAATCGGACTGTTGAAGAAGGTAATAATTGCAAATTCGGCGGGTCAGGTTGCCACGTTGTTTTTGGACAGCAATTTAAGTGAAATATCGGTCTTAGGTGCATGGCTCGGAATAATAATGTATACATTCCAGATTTACTTTGATTTTTCAGGTTACTCAGACATGGCTATAGGATTGGGCAGAATGTTCGGATTCACCTATAAGGAAAACTTCGATTATCCGTACATCGCAAAAAGTGTGCAGGATTTCTGGAGGAGATGGCATATTTCCCTGAGCTCGTTTTTCAGAGATTATGTATATATTCCGCTGGGAGGAAACAGAAAGGGTTTCGTACGCAACGTCATGATAGTATGGATGCTGACCGGACTGTGGCACGGTGCAAGCTGGAACTTTATCATGTGGGGCTTTTATTATGGTGTTTTCCTATTGATGGAAAGACTGTTCTTGTCAAAAGTACTCGATAAAACTCCATCCGTATTGAGACACATTTATTTAATGCTGATAGTTATAATCGGATGGGTATTTTTCTATTTCATAGATATTAAAGAAGGTCTTAAATTTATCGGTATATTGTTTGGCTTCAGCGGCAATCCGTTATATGATGTTAAGTTTGAGGTCGAGTTTTTCAACAATGTTATATTCATAATATTTGCGGCATTTTCAAGCACTCCTGTATTCAAGTTCATATACAGGAAAATAAACGATCTGATAGTTGTCAACGGATACAGACCGTCTAAATTGGCAGTGGCAGCATTTAATGCTTTGATTTTGATAGTCAGCACCATACTGTTGATCGGACAAACATATAATCCGTTTTTATACTTTAGATTTTAATGAGGCGGCGGGATGAACAATAAAAAATATTTATCAACTATTAATGTTTGCATATTTTTATCTTTAATTTATATAATAGCAATTCTCAATATTACTGCTCCCAAGGACAAAACAATTTCGGAGGTTGAAAACAGAACTCTGGCACAAAAACCGGTTTTCAGTATGGAAAGACTATTGTCCGGGAAATATTTCAGAGATTTTGAGGACTATTTTGCCGATCATTTTTTTGACAGGGAAAGTCTGGTTAAGGTGAGCAAAAAATTAGTATCTTTTAAAGGTATAAAAAGAGAAGATGAAGCGGTACTGGTCGGTTTTGAAGGTCAGAATGCAGGAGGAAACGAGGACACCACGGACAAGGCTGAAAATGCTGCCGAAGGTAACACAAAAGGAAACCTGCTGATTTTAAATGACACAGTAATGGAATTGTATAAATTTAAGGAAGATAAGGCAAAAATGTATGCTGATATGGTTAATACAGTCAGCGGGAGCATGGGTGACGGAGTAAAGGTATATTCTCTGCTGGCTCCCATTCAGATAGAATTTTTAAACAACGAAAAATATAAGAATTTATCAGATTCACAGCATGATGCCATAGAGTTTGTCAATGATAATTTTTCAGACAGCATAGCCGCAGTCGATGCATATACACTTATCAAGGAACACATCGGCGAATACGTCTACTACAGAACAGACCACCACTGGACAGCTCTCGGAGCATATTACGCATATACAGGCTTTGCAAAGCAGGCAGGGTTTGAAGCGGTGCCGCTGAGCGATTACAAGATGGGTGAGGCCACAGGCTTCCTCGGACATCTTTCAACGGTTAATCCGACCGAAAGGGTAAGCAATAATCCGGATACCGTAGCTTATTATACTCCGCCTGTTATGACCGAACTGAAGGTTTTCTATTACGATAAGGAAACGGGAGAAAAGAAATCATATACAGGCAAGGTAATCAATAAAACCTATGTGGATTTGGACCAGAAATACGGTGTGTTTTTAGGAGGAGATTTTGCACTGGGTGTTATAAATACCAATGCTAAATCCGACAGAAAAATCATGGTTATAAAGGATTCCTACGGCAATGCCTTTATTCCTTTTTTAACTCCTCATTACAAGGAAATATATGTGGTTGACCCGAGACACTATAAAGAAAACATAGTTGATCTGGCTAAAGATAATGATATCGGAGAGGTATTGTTTTTAAATTATGTACTTACAACAAACTTTGACAGCTTTATGAACAGTGTTTTAAATTTAATAAAATAGAAGCCATATCCCCGTACGTTTGACGGGGATATTTCATAATATCTTCATCAATATGCTATATAATAAAACAAAGCGCGATTATGAAGGAGTGGTATAAATGTTTAAATTTATAAAGGACTGGCTGGAGAGGCTGGCAAAGGAGAATGAAAAAAGCTTCGGCACAGGCAGACTGGATTGCTGTGATTTAAATAAGCCTAAAAATGTGCAGAATGCTGATAATACAAACAAAATACCTGAGCAATAGCCGCTCAGGTATTTTATTCAGGTAAAGTTTTTATTATTTAATTATAGGGGGATATAATTAAACTATTGTTATTATACAAGTAAAATGTGAAGAAAAAATGAAATTTTCAGACAAACGATAAGTCAGAATTACAATATGATGCTTGACTTATCGCTTTTTTTATGAGCAATGTAAAATTTTGTAGATTTGTGTCGAAATAAAAATAAGGAAATCTTATTTTTTGTAATTATTGGGGAGAATCAATAATTTTCAATTAACTATATAGCGGGAGGAACGCGATGAAGGGATTTAAAATAAGGAGCATAAAGTTTAAATTAATCATTTATTTTACAATTTTGATTTTGGCTGCCACTATAGCCATAGGAATGATTGCTTTGAACAGAGCTTCTGATATTATAACGAAGGAAGCTGAAAAGTCTCTTTTGTTATTGGCTGAGGACTCATCCAAATTGACACAAAGCAGGGTTGAGGTTGAGCAAAAAACACTTGATATGATTTCGTTGATGACTGATATGAATACAATGGACTGGGTAAAGCAAAGACCTATACTGCAAAATGTATTAGGTAAAACAAATTTCCTGGCATTGGGAGTGGTTGACCTTAGCGGAAATGTCAAATATTCTGACGGAACGGTTAATCAATTAGGTGACAGAGAATATGTAAAGAAGGCTTTAGCCGGTGAAGCGAATGTATCCGACATAATAATAAGCAAGGTAACAAATGAAGCAGTACTTATGTATGCCACACCTATAGAAAGAAACGGAACGGTGGTGGGAGCGCTTATAGGTCGAAGAGACGGCAATACTTTAAGTGTAATTACCGACGATACGGGATTCGGTGATAAAGGCTACGGCTATATGATCAACAGCAAAGGTGTAATTGTTGCACATCCCGACAGAGAAAGAGTTATGAGCCAATTCAATCCGATTGACGAATCTGCGAAAGACAGTAGCTATATATCATCGGCTGAGTTGTTTAAAAAGATGATTGCCGAGAAATCGGGTATAAGCAGCTACATACTAAACGGCAATGAGCTGTACGCAGGATATTATCCCGTAGCAGGCAGCGACTGGATTTTTGTTATAACTGCAGAAAAGGGTGAGGTATTATCATCAATACCGGCATTGGAAACATCAATATACAGAGTTCTAATCATCGCTTTAGCCATAAGTGTTGTATTAGTTTATCTCATAGGCAGATCAATTGCCAATCCGATTCTTTTATCGGTACAGCATTCTAAAAAAATTGCTTCTCTGGATCTGACACAGGATATTCCGAAAAAATTTATGAAGCGAAAGGACGAGGTAGGAGATTTAGCAAATGCCCTGCAGATTATAATAGACAGCTTAAAGGAAATTATAGCTGAAATCAGCAGTACATCCGCACAGGTTGCCGCAGCCTCTGAAGAACTGTCATCAGCTTCACAGCAGTCTGCATCGGCGTCGGTTCAGATTTCACACACTATTGAAGAAATTGCCAAGGGTGCTGCCGATCAGGCTCAGCATACTCAGGAAGGCTCAATAAATGCAAATGAATTGGGACGCATTATAGAAGAAAATAATATGTATATGAAAAACCTTAATGAGCAGTCAGGCAGTGTTTCAAAGATTGTTCGTGAGGGTCTGACCGAAATAGAAGATTTGCATAGAATTACGGAAGAAAGTAATTCAGCTACAGGCGAAGTGCGAAACGTTATAATACAGACAAACGAAAGCTCAATTAAAATAGGACAGGCAAGCAATGTAATATCGTCCATAGCTCAGCAGACTAATCTTCTGGCGCTGAACGCTGCCATAGAAGCAGCAAGAGCGGGAAGCGCAGGCAAGGGATTTGCGGTTGTTGCCGAGGAAATCAAGAATCTGGCTCAGCAGTCATCATTATCTACTAAGGAAATAGACGTAATCGTAAATGAACTGCGAAGCAATTCCGAAAATGCCGTTAAAACTATGGAAAGAGTTTCAGCAATAACTGAGCAGCAATACAAGAGTGTAGGACAAAGCAAGGATAAGTACACCATCATTGCAGAAGCCATGAGAGAAAATGGAGAAGCGGTAAGCCAGCTGACGGTCGCAAGCGAAAAGATGGAATCCATGAAGGATGAAATACTGTCGAGCATGGAAACTCTGTCAGCAGTAGCCGAAGAAAATTCAGCCGCTACGGAGCAGGCAACGGCAACCATAGGAGAACAGGCGGCTTCGGCGGAAGAAATTTCATCCACAAGCCAGGAATTAACCAATATGGCACAGGATTTACAAAAATTAGTATCAAAGTTCACAATTTAAGCATTATTCAGCAGCATAAGCTCTCTGAGAAGTAATTTCACAGAGAGCTTTTAATTTTTAATACTTCACGGATGTTGATAATAATTTTCTTTCGTGATAAAATTACATGTATATTTTTAAAAGGGGACTTATAATGAAAATTAAAATAATTACAGATTCATGTTGCGATTTATCTTATGATTATATTAAAGAAAACAATTTAGAAGTAATACCATTTCCATATTCTATTGATGGGAAAGAATATGTGGATGATTTCGGAAAATCATTAAGCTATCACGATTTTTACGATGAGCTCAGAGACGGGCGCATGCCTTCCACCTCTCAGATTACCGTATATACCTTTGAGAAGATATTCAGGCAGTATGTTTCGGAAGGATATTCGGTTATATATTTAGGATTTTCTTCGGCATTGAGCCAGACCTTTAACAACTCCATGACTGCGCAAAATATCATTTCGGAGGATATCCCCGGAGCAGATATAACTATCATAGACACAAAGAGTGCATCCGTTGGACTTGGTGCAATAGTATTCTATGCAAATGAGATGTTGAAGCAGGGCAGAACAAAAGAAGAAATTACAAATTGGGTTGAAGCAAACAAGCTCAGATCAAATCACTGGTTTATAATTGACAGTCTGGATCATCTGAGAAGAGGCGGAAGAATATCAGCAGCAAGTGCAGCCGTGGGAACCATATTGGATGTAAAGCCGGTGTTGAACCTTGATGATGACGGCAGACTGAGCGTTGTACAAAAGGTCAGAGGCAGAAAGAAATCCATAAAAGCACTGCTGGACGAGCTGCAGCACATAAAAGACCCGCAGTCACAGACCTTGTTTATAAATCACGGCGATTGTCTCAATGAAGCGGAACAGCTTAAGGAACTGGTTTTAAAAGAGGCTGATGTAAAGGATGTAGTTATTAATTATGTCGGTCCCATAATCGGGTCACACACGGGACCAAATATGCTTTGTCTCGTCTTTATGGGTGAAAAAAGGTAGACAGGCATCGGATTAGAGCTTTGTATAATGGGTATGTAAATATAAAGTATACGTGGAGGTTGCTTATGAAAGTAATAATTATAGGCGCAGTGGCAGCCGGTACATCAGCTGCTACCGAAATCAGGAGAAATGACCCAAATGCGGAAATAGCCGTGTATGAAAAAGATAAATTTATTTCATATGCAGGATGCGGCATGCCATTTTACATAAGTAATGAATTTAATGATTTTAACGGGCTTGTACCCAGAAATGCTGAATTTTTCAAAACAAAAAGAAATATTGATATTTATACGGAGCATAATGTTTTATCCGTTGACAAAGAAAACAAGACAGTAACAGTAAAAAATCTTAAAAACGGGGAAATATTTGAAGACAATTACGACAAGCTTGTACTTGCCACGGGAGCGACATCAAAGGTTCCTGAAATAAAGGGAGCAGAACGAAGCAATGTATTTCTTCTGAGAAATATAAACGATATGAATCGCATCAAAAGCTTTGTAGAGCAGATGTCACCACGAAAAGCTGTGATTATAGGAAGCGGCTTCATCGGTATGGAAATGTGCGAGGCATTTGTAAATCTCGGCATGGATGTAACAATTATAGCCAGATCATCCCTGTCAAAGGGTATAGACAGAGATATGTCCGTATTTATTGAAAGGCATCTGAAGGAAAAGGGAGTAAGGGTCTATACGGATACACAGACGAAGGAAATAAATGAAAATGGTGTGATACTGGGTGACGGCAGTCTTGCAGAGGCAGATATAGTCCTGCTGGCGGCAGGTATAAAACCCAATACGGAGCTTGCCGTGCAAATCGGAGTCGAGCTTGGCGTAAATGGTGCCATAAAGGTTGACAGGCAGATGAGAACCAACATTGACGATGTGTACAGCTGCGGTGACTGCGCGGAGTCTTACAACGCCGTTACCGGCAAGACAATGTACAGACCGTTAGGCTCCACCGCCAATAAGATGGGAACAATCGCAGGCAGCAACATTACAGGAAAAAACGAAGAATTTATGGGTGTGCTGGGAACAGGTATTTACAGGATATTTGATATGACGGTGGGACAGACCGGATTATCTGAGGAAGAAGCAAGAAAACAAGGATATAATGTTGTTGCTGTTACAGATGAAAAAATGGATAAACCGGACTATATGGGCGGAAGACCAATTATAATAAAGGCTGTTGCGGACAAGGATACAAATACATTGCTCGGAGCACAGGTTATAGGCTATGACGGTATTGATAAAAGGCTGGACGTATTGGTTACGGCCATAACATTAAAAATTAAGCCGGAAAATTTAATTCACCTTGACTTATCATACTCTCCGCCGTATTCAATACCTCGAGACCCCATCTATTATATAGGCATAAAATTAAGAGACTCATTAGGCTGCTGAAAAGCAGCTTATTTTTATTTTGTAGACTTTTATTGTATTATGATTGACATTTTGTTCACAAGACGTTATCTTATAGATAAGGGATAGCTTAATGAACATTATTGGAAAGGGTTTTAGTATGGAAACGGAACTTCAAAGCATCATATCTGGCAACAATAACATAGTCTTTTTCGGAGGAGCAGGTGTTTCGACTGAAAGCGGAATTCCTGATTTCAGGAGTGTTGATGGTCTGTATAATGAAAAATACAAATATTCGCCCGAAACAATAATTTCACACAGCTTTTTTATGAGAAAAACTAAGGAATTTTATGATTTTTACATAAATAAGATGATATTTTTAAATGCAAAGCCTAACATGGCGCATATTAAGCTTGCTCAGATGGAATCATCAGGCAAGCTTAAAGCTGTTATTACTCAAAACATCGACGGTCTGCACCAGGCGTCAGGCAGTAAAAATGTTCTGGAGCTCCACGGATCGGTTCATCGGAACTTTTGCATGAAATGCAAGAAGCTTTATGATGCTGATTACATCCTGAGCAGTGCGGAAAAAAACGTCGGAGTACCCATGTGTATATGCGGCGGAACCATTAAACCGGATGTTGTTTTGTATGAAGAAAGTCTGAACGAAGAAATAATAGAAAAATCCGTAAGGTATATCAAAAATGCGGATGTTCTTATTATAGGAGGGACATCCCTGATTGTTTATCCTGCTGCGGGACTCATAAATTATTTTAACGGAAATAAATTAGTATTAATCAATAAATCCTCTACATCAATGGACAGTAAAGCTGATTTGGTCATAAGTGAAAGCATTGGTAAGGTTTTTGAACATATAAAGCTTTAGAAATGGAGGACTGCTATGAGTATAATAATCAGAGAAAGAGTTGCCGACGATGTAAATGAATTCTACGAATTTCTGAAAAAATTAGAAAGTGAAACCAGGTTTATATTTTTTGAATGCGGAGAAAGAAAGGTAAATAAAGAAGTAATAGCATGTAACATAGAAAAAATAATACTGAACGGTGATATATGCTATGTCGCTACAGAAAACGATAAAATAATCGGTTATGTTATAGCGATAAAGGGTCATTCATCCAGCAAAAATCACATTGCAACAATTATATCGGGACTCCTGAATGAATACAGCAATCAAGGCATAGGATATTCGCTGTATCGGAATATAATTAAATGGGCAAATGAATGCAATATAAAGAAGCTTGAATTATCGGTAATCACCGATAATAAGGTTGCATTGTACTTATACAGAAAATTCGGCTTTGAAATAGAGGGCACAAGAAAGATGGCCGCTCTTATAGACGGCAAGTACTACGATGAATATTATATGGCAAAGCTATTATAAAAGAAAGGCATACGGGTCGGACTTTTCCGTTTCCCGTATGCCAATTATTTTATGCTACGACTCCCCTGTTTGCACTGAAGTTTTCATATTCCTTATTTTCCATAATTTTAATTATTCTTTCAACCATTTCATACACATCCTCGAAGGATACATATAATGCAACCGGCGCCAATCTGATTATGTTTGGGAATCTGAAATCAGGGATTATTTTATTTTCCTTCATTGCCTTTGTGATTCTTATTGCATCATCATGCTCCAAAGCAATGTGTCCGCCTCTTTTTTCATCATCCGTAGGATTGGAATAGCTGAATCCATATTTCTTAAGCTTTGTATCTATGAGATACATCATATAAGCCGTCAATGTCAGGGATTTCCTTCTTACATTGTTAATTCCCGCTTCCTCAAACATTTTCAGACTTCCTTCCATGGGAGCCATGCTGAGAATAGACTGAGTTCCCGTCTGCCATCCACCCGCATATCTTGCGTGCTCAAATTCCTGTCTTAAATCAAATTGAGTTTCCTTGTTGTTTCCCTGCCAGCCCGCAAGACCCGGTCCCATGTCAAAGTGTCTTTTGTTTATATACAAGCCTGCAATTGAACCCGGTCCGCCGTTCAGATACTTGTACGTGCACCATATAGCAAAGTCGCAGTCTATATCCTTGAAATCATGAGGTACACTTCCTATTGAATGACAAAGGTCAAAGCCTATATAAATTCCTCTGTCATGAGCTGCGGCAGTCAGTTTTTTCATATCAGGCAAATGAGAGCTTCTGTACAATGCCGAAGGTAACAGAACCATGCACACATCGTCTGTCATTGCATCAATTATGTCGTCCTCATATATGAATTTACCGTCTCTGCTTTTAACAACCTTCAGACATTCCTCCGGGTTGTAGCCGTGGAGCTTAATCTGGCTGTATACGGCATATTTGTCAGTTGGGAAGTTTATATCATCCATGATTATTTTGTTTCTGTCTGCCGTGGGATGATAAAATGTCGCTATGGCCTGATGTATGTTTATTGTTGTACTTGCACATACGGTGACCTCTTCCGGATCGGCATTTATCAGAGGAGCCATCATTGCACCAAGCTTATCCTGGTATAAAAAGTAATTTGCCTTTTCATCGGTCCAGATGTCAATACCGAGAGTCTTCCAGTCTTCCAATGCCTTGTAAACATACTTTTCAGCATCCCTTGAGCATAAACCCAGCGAATTGCCGTCCATGTAGATTACATCCTTCTGGATATAAAATCTTTCCTTAAAACCTTTGAGTTCATCCCTGGAGTCCATTTGTTTGGCAAAATCTAAGCCAACATTGAAATTGTACATAACGCACCACCCTTTTTATTTTAATATTAAAATCAGTTTACAATGTTATGCAATTAATATATAATACATATATCATACCATCGCCTCGGCAATGCAAGCGAGCATGCGCTGCACTCAGCTCAGATATGATATAATTAAAGTAACACAACTTTCCTAAAATGTCAATATAATTTTATAAGGATATGCAAAAAAGTATGAGGAAAAATATGAAAAATACAATTAATAACAATGAAGAAATAGTTTTTAATATAAGTGACGTGGCAAAAATAGTAGGGGTCGTTCCTGCCACGGTAAGAAACTGGGAAAAAGCAGGGCTTATTCAGCCTAAGAGAAAGGGCAACAATTACAGGGTATATAATTTCAGTGATATTGAAATATTGAAAAAAATAAAAGAATATGCCGATGAAAATAATATGAGCCTGTCGTTAATCAAGCAGCTTTTGTCAAAGGACGTTTCCTACAGCAAGGAAAAATCCGTATACGACAAGGAATTTTACCATGCAAAATTGAAAAAATACAGGGAGGATGAAGGCTATACTCTGGAAGAGGTAAGCAGTGCCGTAGGTATTTCTCCGTCCTACCTGAGCCGCATAGAAAACGGAAAGACAGGTGTTACCTACGAAATACTTGATAAGCTGGCTGCATTTTACGGCGAGAGTACCCTCAGGTTTTTTGACATAAAAAACAACGAAGACAGCGAGGTAATCAGGAGCGGAACAGGCAAGAAATTATTGACGGGACTTAAAGGCGTTACAATAGAATCACTGATTAATTCGGAAAACGGCTCCTTTGAATCGGTGAAATTTATCGTTGAGCCTCACAGCGGAGATTTTAAATCTCACAACCATCACAGCGGTGAAGAATTTATATACGTACTTAAAGGAAGGCTCAATATAACGTTGGATGATGCAACGGAATTTACAATAGCGGAAGGTGACAGCATTCATTTCAAATCAAACAGAATGCACAAATGGCACAATCCCACCGACAATATAATTGAAATATTATGGGTACACTCATATTTAGGCTGATGAAAAAGCGCGACTGCGTCGTTGCGCTGCAGGACGTACATCTTATAAAGGAGGAATAACATGCATGATTTTATTAAAAATGCTTTCATAGTTCCTCACCCTCCGCTGATTATACCAAGGGTAGGCAGAGGACAGGAAATAAAAATCGAAAAAACAGTGAGAGCATATGATACCATCGCTAAAAAAATAGCGGCATTGAGTCCGGACACAATCGTTGTGGCAACTCCTCACTCAGTCATGTACTACGACTACATACACATATCACCGGGGAAGAGTGCGAAGGGTGATTTCGGAGAATTCGGAGAGAAGGATATAAGCTTTGAGGCAGAGTATGATACGGAATTTTCTCATAAGCTGTCAGAGCTTGCGGAGCGAAATGATATACCTGCCGGAACGCTGGGAGAAAGAAAAAAGTCCCTGGACCATGGTACAATGGTACCCTTGCACTTCGTCAATAAATATTATACGGATTATAAACTGGTTCGTATCGGCATTTCCGGATTGTCATTCATGGAGCACTATGAGTTTGGCAGATGCATCTCTGAGACAGCAGAGATGTTAGGACGCAAGGTTGTTTTCATCGCCAGCGGGGATTTGTCTCACATGCTCAAGGATGAGGGACCCTATGGATATTCCGATGAAGGACCTGAGTTTGATAAGGAAGTGACCGAAGCCATGAGCAGCGGAGATTTTATGCGCTTCTTAACCTTTGATGAAGAATTCTGCGAAGCTGCTGCCGAATGCGGACTGCGCTCCTTCATTATGATGGCGGGAGTTCTGGACGGAAAGGACGTTAATCCGGAATTATTGTCATACGAAGGACCTTACGGTGTGGGTTATGCGGTTGCATCCTTTGAAGTAACGGGAGAAAACGAAGAGAGGCACTTCGGGGAGCTTTACAATAAAAAAGAGGAAGAAAGATTAAATATATTGAAAGAAAATGAGGATGAATATGTCCGTCTGGCAAGAAAAACTCTTGAAAGCTATGTTCTCCAAGGTGATAAAATTGAAAGACCGGATGTCCTGCCTGCGGAAATGCTTGACAACAGAGCAGGGGTGTTCGTATCGCTTAAGATGAACGGACAGCTCAGAGGATGTATAGGAACGGTCTCAGCCACAACGGCATCTATTGCGGATGAAATTATACAGAATGCCATCAGTGCAGGCTTTGAGGATCCCCGGTTTAATCCTGTCACTAAAAAAGAATTAAATAAAATCCAATATTCGGTTGACGTTTTAAAGGAATCGGAACCCATAGAATCAATCAACAGCCTTGATGTTAAAAAATATGGTGTAATAGTGAGAAAGGGAATGAAAAGCGGTTTGCTTTTACCCAATCTGGATGGTGTGGACACTCCCGGAGAGCAGGTAAATATAGCCCTGAAAAAAGCAGGAATCAATTCTGATGAGGACTATACTATGGAAAGATTCGAGGTTATAAGACACACATGTGTGAAACGCTTATGAAAATATTGAAAGGTAGGTGTTCATATGTCGAATAATGCAATAAACCCACTTGTAAATGAAATTAAAGAAATACTTGATATTGCAAGAAGTAACGTAGCAAAGGCTGTGAATAGCGAATTGATAACTTCCTATTGGAAAATAGGAGAAATTATTGTTCGTTATGAACAAAATGATAGTATCAGGGCTGAATATGGGGAACAAACATTAAAGCATTTATCTAAAGAACTGACGAAAGAGTTTGGAAGAGGGTTTTCCAGATCAAATCTACAAAATATGAGGGCATTTTATTTAAATTATGACATTTGCCAGTCACTGACTGGCAAATTGAGTTGGACACATTATTGCGAGTTATTAAGCATTTCAGACAAAGATAGACGCAGTTTTTATGAAAAAGAAGCAATGAATTCTAACTGGTCAGTGAGAGAAATGAAAAGGCAGATAAATACTTCTTTATATGAAAGGCTATTGCTTTCAAAAGGTGATATTAATAAACAAGAGGTATTAAACTTAGCGGCTAAAGGAATTGAGTTAGCAAAACCATCTGATATGATTAAAGATCCATATGTGTTTGAGTTTTTGGGATTGCCGGAGAATAAGCCTGTTATGGAAAATGATTTAGAAAAAGCACTTACAGAACAGATTGAAAAGTTTTTGCTTGAATTGGGACGAGGGTTTATGTTTGTTGGTACACAACAACGAGTAACTATAAATAATACGCATTATTATGTTGATATGGTATTTTATAATAAGCCATTGAGATCATATGTACTGATTGAGCTGAAGACGACAAAGCTCATGCCTGAGGCAGCGGGACAGTTGAACATGTATTTGAATTATTATGAAAATGAAGTAAATGATGAAGATGATAACAAACCAATCGGAATTATTTTATGTACTGATAAGGATGCATTGACTGTTGAATATGCACTTGGTGGATTATCGAATAATATATTTGCTTCAAAATACACCTATTATATTCCAAATAAAGAGAAGTTAATTGCTGAGGTTGAGAAGATTGTGAAGATGTGGAATGATTGAGGAACAAATGGAAAATGAAGTTCTTCGCTCTGTATGCCGGATACAGGGTGATGATAATCCTGGTTGCATAAGATTATGCAACTTTTTTTGTGAAAAAAAGTTTAATATGTTTAATCGGGGTATAATAAAATTAAATTTAATAAAAACTTATTGGATATTGAATTGTGAGAAAGGAGATTTATATGTCAGATTTATTTAGTTTAAAGGGAAAGGTTGCTCTTGTAACAGGAGCATCATCAGGCTTAGGAGTACAGTTTGCAACAGCGCTTGCAAGACAGGGTGCGGATGTTGCCATAGTTGCAAGAAGAGTGGACAGATTGAATGATTTGAAGACCGAGCTTGAGAAGCTTGGTGTGAGAGCTCTGCCGGTTCAATGTGATGTAACGGATGTGGAGCAGGTGAAGAAGGCGGTTGCTGAGGTAAAGGAACACTTCGGAAGAATCGATATACTTGTTAACAATGCAGGAATAGGCTTTGCGGAGCCTGCGGAGCTGCAAACAGACGAACAATGGAATAAAATGATCGGACTCAATCTCAATGCTGTCTACTTCGTTGCCAGAGAAGTCGGAAAAGTAATGGTTGAGCAAAAATACGGAAAAATAATAAACGTTGGTTCAATACACAGCACGGTTGCTATGAATGCCTTCCCGGTATCAGCGTACATGACTGCAAAGGGTGGAGTTATGGCAATGAGTAAGGCATTGGCAGTTGAGTGGGCTAAATACAACATTACCGTAAACACGATTGGTCCTTCATATTTTGAGAGCGAAATGACATCGGCAATTGTATCCGATCCGTCATTTGGAGCTATATTACAAGCATATTGCCCCATGGGCAGAGTTGGTAAAAAAGGAGAGCTTGACGGAGCAGTGGTATATTTCGCTTCAGATGCTTCAAGCTTTACAACGGGACAGTATCTTGCCGTAGACGGTGGATGGACTGCAATTTAACAGGAGATAAATCATATCAGGGTGTTGGAAAATCAAAAATTTTCAACACCCTGTTTAATTGTTTCTGCTGTTTTTAAGGTCATTATAGGCTCTTCCTATATCGGGCTGAGGTTTTTATGTATTGGACAGCAAAAATATCGTATGATAGCATATTAAAAAAAACGGAGGAACAACAAATGAGTAAAAAAACATATTCTGAAAGAAATTTAAAATTTGAAACATTACAGCTTCATGTGGGACAGGAAAGTCCTGACCCGGCTACGGATGCAAGAGCTGTGCCTATTTATCAGACATCTTCCTATGTGTTTCATAACAGCGACCATGCTGCCGACAGATTCGGTCTGAGGGATGCAGGCAATATTTACGGGAGACTCACAAATCCTACACAGGATGTCTTTGAAAGGAGAATAGCTGCTCTTGAGGGAGGTGTGGCTGCATTGGCAGTGGCATCAGGTGCAGCGGCTGTTACGTATACATTCCAGAATCTTGCCTATGTGGGGGATCACATTGTATCAGCCAAAAATATTTATGGAGGTACGTACAATCTTCTGGCTCATACGCTGCCTTCATACGGTATTACGACAACATTTGTTGACCCGTTCAATTATGAAGAGGTCGAAAATGCAATTAAGGATAATACAAAGGCATTGTTCATAGAAACCTTGGGCAATCCGAATTCTGATGTTGTGGATATTGAAAAGCTTGCCGGCATTGCTCATTCTCATAAAATACCGCTGGTAATTGACAATACATTTGCCACACCCTATCTTGTGAGACCATTGGAATACGGTGCGGACATCGTAGTCCATTCAGCTACAAAATTCATAGGAGGACATGGAGCTGCAATCGGAGGAGTAATTGTTGACGGAGGAAAATTTGACTGGGAAGCAAGCGGAAGATTTCCATCACTTACAGAGCCGAATCCAAGCTATCATGGTATAAGCTTTACAAAGGCTGTGGGTGCCGCTGCATTTGTAACAAAAATAAGAGCGATACTGCTTCGTGACACCGGAGCGTCAATATCACCATTCCATTCGTTTTTATTCCTTCAGGGATTGGAAACACTGTCTCTGAGGGTGGAAAGACATGTAGAGAATGCAATTAAGGTAGTAGAATATTTAAGCAAGCATCCGCAGGTTGAAAAAGTGAATCATCCGGAAGCAACAAATGATTCTGGACAAAAAGCTCTTTATAAAAAATACTTCCCAAAGGGCGGAGGCTCCATATTTACCTTTGAAATAAAGGGTGATGCAAGAACGGCAAAGAGCTTCATTGACAACCTCGAACTGTTCTCTCTTCTTGCCAATGTTGCCGATGTTAAATCATTGGTGATACATCCCGCATCAACCACGCATTCACAGCTTAACGAAGAAGAGCTTCTGGATCAAGGTATCAGACCAACAACGATAAGACTGTCCATTGGTACAGAAAATATTGATGATATCATTGAAGATTTAGAAGAAGCCTTCAAAGCCGTAAAATAAAAAATATACCGATAATATGATGACATCAACTATATTTGTGCTATAATATATAGTATAACAATAACCCGTTAATTCAGAATATCTAATTAAGGAGTGTGCTATGCCATATTCAAGTGAGGATTCAGTATTAGATTTAAAACAGGAGCTTCGTTATTTAAAGCTGCTTTCAAGGCAGTTTCCTACAATTGCTTCAGCATGTACGGAAATAATTAATTTACAGGCGATATTAAATCTTCCCAAGAGCACCGAGCATTTTTTATCGGATATTCATGGGGAATATGAACCCTTCAACCATGTGCTGAGAAACGGCTCAGGAAATATAAAGCGTAAAATTACCGAAGTTTTTGGTGACCTATTGAGTGAGAAAGAAATTAAAGCTCTCTCAACGCTCATTTATTACCCGGAGCAAAAATTAGAAATCATTCATAAGCAGGAAAAAAATATTGAGGAATGGTACAAAATTACTATTTACTACCTCATCGAAGTAAGCAGGAAGGCGGCATTCAAATATACAAGGATGAAGGTCAGAAAGGCACTTCCGGCAGAATTTGCGTATATTATAGAAGAGCTCATGCACAAGGGACCCGAAGAGTACGACAAGGAAGAGTATTACAGCGAGATTATAAATTCAATTATAACGGTTGGCAGAGCAGATGAATTTATAATTGCTATGTCAAAGCTCATACAAAGATTGGTTATAGACAGATTACATATTGTGGGGGACATATTTGACAGGGGACCCGGTGCGGAAAAGGTAATGGAAACACTTCTGGATTATCACTCTGTGGATATCCAGTGGGGAAATCATGATGTGTTGTGGATGGGTGCTGCTGCGGGAAGCGAAGCATGCATTGCGACGGTAATCAGAATCTGCACAAGATATGCAAATTTAGATACAATTGAGGATGGATACGGCATCAACATGCTGCCTCTTGCAACCTTTGCCCTGGAATTTTACGGTGATGATAAATGTGTTCAGTTTAAACCGAAATTAGAAAACGGCATAGCATGCACAGACAATGATTTAAAGCTTATAGCTAAAATGCACAAGGCAATATCTGTCATACAGTTTAAATTAGAAGGGGAAGTTATAAAAAGAAGACCTCACTTCCGTATGGAAGACAGACTTCTCTTGGAAAAGATAAATTATCAGGATGGCACCATTGAGTTAAACGGTAAGGTATACAAGCTGAACGATACAAATTTCCCGACAATTAACCCTGAAAATCCTTATGAGCTTACTAAGGAGGAGAGGGAATTAATCGACAAACTGAAGTTTTCATTTTTAAACAGTGAAAAGCTGCAGAAGCACATACGGTTTTTATTGTCAAACGGAAGCATGTATCTGAAGTTCAATTCAAACCTTTTGTACCACGGATGCATCCCTGTCAATGAGGACGGAACATTCAAGGAAGTTAAAATCGGATCTTCAGGAAAGTCCTATAGCGGAAAAGCGTATTTTGACCGTCTGGACAAATTGGTCAGAGAAGGATATTTCCACGAAAACAATCCGGAAGCGAAGATGTACGGCATGGATATAACCTGGTATCTGTGGACAGGACCGGATTCGCCGTTGTTTGGCAAGGACAGAATGACCACATTCGAAAGATACTTTATAGATGATAAGGAAACTCACAAGGAAAAGAAAAGTCATTACTTCAAATTGGAAGAAAGCGAAAAAATGTGCCGTATAATATTTGAAGAATTCGGATTGAATCCCGATACCTCACACATTATAAACGGTCACGTTCCCGTTAAGAGTAAAAGTGGTGAAAGCCCCATAAAAGCTAACGGAAAGCTCATAGTCATAGACGGAGGTTTTTCTAAGGCATATCAGGATACAACCGGTATAGCGGGATATACTCTGACATACAACTCCTACGGTTTGCTGCTTGTTTCTCACGACCCGTTTGAATCAACGCAAAAAGCCATAGAGGAAGAAAAGGATATTCATTCTACAACAATGGTTCTTGAAAAGGAACTGGAGAGAAAAAGAGTTAAGGATACGGATAACGGCAAGGAGATAATTGCGCATATAAAAGATCTGGAAATGCTCGTGGACGCATACAGAATCGGATTGATTAAAGAACAGTAGTGCTTCTGCTTTTGCGTATATTTTACGTATAAAAAACCGGTATTTTTCTTAAGACAAATACCGGTTTTATGGTATAATACAGTTAAGATAGATGTATTCAGGAGATAATTATATGGAGCAAAAGAAAATAATATATATTGCTGATGATGAAGAAAATATACGTGAAGTTATCAAAACATTTTTAGAGAGTGAAGGATATTCCGTAACTGCCTTTGAAAATGGTGATCTTTTACTGGATACCTTTAAAAGATCAGGCTGTGATCTTGTAATCCTTGATGTCATGATGCCGGGCTCCAACGGCTTTGTTATTTGCACAGAAATCCGCAAACTTTCAACTGTGCCCATCATCATGCTTACGGCAAGGGACTCTGATCTGGATTACGCCACAGGCCTGAGTCTGGGAAGTGACGATTATTTTACAAAGCCGTTTTCGGCCATGTCATTGGTTATGCGCGTCAAGTCAATTTTTCGACGGATTGAGTTTGAAAAGCAGAATGCCGGTTTTACGGAGGAGGACGCACGGGAGCTTCAATTTGGTGATATAATTATTGATACAAAAGGAAAAAGTGTGAAGCTGGGAGGTCAGGAGGTATTATTGACACCAAATGAATACGACCTGCTTAAATATCTTATTGAAAAGAATGATCAGGCTGTTTCAAGAGACGAATTGCTGGAAAGCATATGGGGATATAACACAGAGATTGAAACACGAGCAACTGATGATACCGTAAGGAGGCTTCGTAAAAAAATAGAGAACAGTAATGTTGTCATAGAAGCTGTCTGGGGATTTGGATTCAGGCTGAAGGTGCGTGAGAAAAATGGATAATAGTTTTTTAGGCAGGAAATGGCATATAAGACCAAGAATTTTTGTCATGCTGCTTTTATTGTTGATAGTCATATTTATAAGTGTCTTTGTTGCGTGCAATCTGTTTATAAATAATTACATTCGGACCAATGTGCAAATGCAGCTTGACAATCTTGTGAAAAATAACGGAATGCATGATGATAAGCCCCGGGATAAGCCCCCGGACAGCATTTATATGCCGGATATTTCTGAACAGCCGAAAAACAAAATAGGCTTTCGGGGCGAGGTGATAATTCTTGACTCGGACTATGAAATCAAAAGATACAATGAGCTTGGCATAAATGAAGACCTTGATGAGCTTGAGCAAATCGCAGCATTTCTTAAAACTAAAAATATATCATTGAAAAATGCACGATATGAATATGTAAGAACCGCCGAAGGAGCATATTATATTTCAACTGTTGAGGATGTAAAACAGCCGGGAAGTTTTTTGGTTTTCTATGTGAGCGTGACGGCCATAAACCACCTTGTAGGAACAATAAATCTTGCAATGGCAGTGATTATGGCAGTGGCAATGATTATTTGCTTTTTAATGACCAATGTTATTGCAGGCTCAATAACCAAACCTGTTAAATCTATTTCCCGATTTGCGGAAGAAATAGGCAGGGGTAATTTCAAAAGAAGCGAGCTGTCGTTCCAGGATATTGAATTTGATGAATTAGGCGAGGCTATGAATCGTTCGGCGGAAAAGCTTGATGAGTATGATAAGGATCAGCGTGCATTTTTCCAGAATGTATCTCACGAGCTGCGAACTCCGCTGCAATCCATCAGGTGCTATGCGGAGGGCGTAAAATTCAACATCATGGACACAGATAAGTCGGTTACGACAATTATTTCCGAAACGGACAGATTAAGTGAGCTGGTTGAGGATCTTTTGTATATATCACGGATGGACAGCATAACGTCACACATAGAAATGCAGGAGGGTGACCTGAGGGACACATTATCACTTTGTGCTGAGAGCCTGAGACACTTAGCAGAAAGAAACGGACTTAAATTCGAATATAAATTTGATGATGAGCCTGTATTGCTGTTCTACAACGAAAAGCATATGTTTCGTGCATTTTCAAACCTTATATCAAATGCTCTGCGCTATGCAAGGGATACTATAACTCTTAGCTGCGGCAATACTAACCATGGAATTGAGGTATCGGTTACGGATGACGGCACGGGTATATCCGGTGAGGATCTGCCGCATATATTTGAGAGGTTCTACAAGGGACGAAAAGGTAAGCACGGCATAGGACTTTCCATTGTCAAATCCGTTATTGAACTGCATGGTGGAGAAATAACAGTTGATTGCAGCAAGAATACACGATTTACAATAATTTTCCCCAAAAAAAACTCGCATTCATAAAAATGATATGCGAGTTTTTTATGCCCTAACCCCATATGTGCAAGCGACAGCGCGGCACAGATGGCGGTAGGTCAAATACACAGAATGCCAAATTTGTGCGAAAGAAGAGAGCAGACAAATTTGCTGCATTCCCCTGTTTATGCCCTAACCCCATATGTGCAAGCGGCAGTGAGTAAATAGATTTGATGCATTCTACTGTTAATTCGTACGTTTTGCGTATAAACCGCTTTTGTTTTTCGGGGATGTCTTGAAAAAAACATGGTAGACTGACCATACACAAATCAAGAATATCTTTATCGGCAAAAGGAGATGATTAAATGACAATAGAAGTTTTTAACAGATATGAAAAAAAGTACATTCTTGAGGAAGAAATATTTGAAAAGCTGCAAAGTAAGCTGTCTGAACATATGAAGCTTGATGATTATAATGAAAAGCAGGAGAGCTATACGATATCAAACCTGTATTATGACACTCAGGACAATTACATGATCCGGAGCTCGCTTCAGAAACCAAAATACAAAGAGAAACTGAGGCTCAGAGCTTACGGAGTGCCTGAGAGCAGTACAAAGGTATTTGTGGAAATAAAAAAGAAGGTAGACGGACTTGTGAATAAAAGGCGCAGTGCACTGGAACTTGATGAAGCATATGCATTCCTTGAGACCGGGGAGCTTCCGGATTATAAGTCGTATCAGAACCGTCAGGTCCTGAATGAAATAAGCTACATACTTCATAGGCATGAGCTTAGTCCGGCACTATATTTAGCATATGACCGAACAGCATATTTTGGTATCGACCAGCATGATCTGAGAGTGTCCTTCGACAACAATATACGTACCAGAAGATATGATTTGTCGCTTGAGGATGGAGTTTACGGAAGTCAGCTTCTTGATGGAAGATACCGTCTTATGGAAATAAAAACATCACAAAGCATACCCATATGGTTATGCAGACTGCTTTCGGAGTATGAGATTTATCCGAGCAGTTTTTCGAAATATGGTGCTGAGTACCAGAAAATGATGAAAAGTACAGGTATGACTTATCCCGTATACGAATTTGCACCGCAAAAAGCGGCAAAGACACGATTTTCTGTTGTTAATGCCTGACTATGAAAGGAGAAAAATATGCTTGATTCAATTTTTTCAGTAATAAATACTGACTTATCATTTACAACATCATCCCTGCTCACAGCACTTAGTGCGGCATTTGTGCTCGGACTGTCAATCAGTCTGGTTTATATGAAGACTCATAAAACACATACGCCGACTCAAAGCTTTGCACTGACGCTTGTCATGCTGCCTATGGTTATTACAATAATAATCTTGTTGGTGGGAAACAATGTGGCACGGGCATTCAGTCTTGCGGGAGCTTTTTCGATTATACGTTTCCGCAGTGCTCCCGGTGATCCCAAGGATATCACATATGTGCTCATGTGTATGGCAGTTGGTCTTGCTGTAGGTATGGGATTTATAACCTATGCTGTTATTACTGCGGTGGCTCTGTGCATGGCGGTGATAATGCTGGAAACCGTAAAATTCGGTCGCCCCAGGGGAACGGCAAAATTATTGAAAATTACTATTCCCGAAGCTCTCGATTATCAGGATGCTTTTGACGACATCATGAATAAATACACGTTGTCATCAACTCTGTATAAAGTAAAAACCACAGACTTAGGAAGTTTGTATGAATTATCCTATTCAGTTGTCACTAAAAATGAAAACAGTGACAAGGATTTTATAGATGAGCTTCGCTGCCGCAACGGCAATATGAACATTACGCTTGTGCTCGCCGCACAAACGGGCGAATTTTGAAAGAAGGAGATAATATGAAAATAAAAATAACAGCCATTATGCTTTCTGTATTGCTGATCCTGTTTTATTTCACGGGATGCTCTCAGACAGCGTATGAAACGTCGGAGGGCTCCGGAAATAACGAACTGCTGATTTCAGAAAACACTTCGGGCAGTGATACAACAAAAATAGCGCTGAACGGGAGCTCTGCTTCGATTTCCGGTATCGGAGCAAGTGCGGTCGGAAGTGTTGTTACAATTACGGAAAAAGGCACATACGTCATATCAGGTACGCTGACAGACGGACAAATTGCAATAGCGGCAACAAACACGGACGAGGTAAGGCTGGTGCTTGACGGAGTGGATATTACCAACAAGACCGGAGCACCAATATATGCTTCCCAGTGTGAAAAGCTCATTGTTACGCTTGCGGAAGGAACACAAAACATACTGACTGACGGCGGCTCGGACTTTCAATATGTCAATACAACAGATGAAGAGCCAAATGCCGCTCTGTTCTCAAAGGATGATATGGATATCAACGGGACCGGTTCATTGACAGTAAACGCCGGCTTCAACAACGGTATAGGCAGTAAGGATAACCTTGTGATTATAAGCGGTAATATTACCGTAAATGCAGTAAATCATGGTTTGCGAGGTAATGATTCACTGACGATTACAGACGGAATTCTGAATATTACAGCAGGAAATGACGGAATACAAACAAAAAACGATATTGTAATCGATGGTGGTACGTTCAATATAGCATCCGCAGATGACGGGATACATGCTGACGGAATACTCACAATCAACGGAGGAACGATTAATGTAACTGAATCCTATGAGGCACTTGAGGCGTCAAGCATCGTTATAACGGGCGGCGTTATGGACCTTGTCAGCTCAGATGACGCAATCAATGCGGCAGGCGGCGCTGATCAGAGCGGAGCAAGGGGGACTTTCGGTAAAGACAGCTTTGCGTCAGCAGGTATGTACAGCATTGACATCAGCGGTGGCAGCATAACTCTTTTTGCCGGCGGTGACGGCATAGATTCTAACGGAACCATAAATGTCAGCGGCGGTACAATCATATCTATGATTAAATCAACAAATGATAACGGGGCGATTGACGCAGACGGAGAAGTCACTTTCACCGGAGGAACAATTATATACGGAGGTACCGGTATGGGCTCGGCACCGGGCAGAAACTCTGCTCAAAGCTATGTATTTGTGAATTCCGGTATTACGGCAGGTGAAGAAATCACCGTTAAAAAGGATGGCAAAGTGCTTATTGCCTTTACTCCCGCCATAAACGGCACATATCTTGCTCTGTCTTCTCCGGACATCATAAGCGGAGAAAGCTATGAAATTTACAGCGGAGAAAGCCTTATTTCCACAATCACGGCAGGAACCGGCGGCGGACAGGGCGGATTCGGCGGCGGCCGGGGCGGCGGTATGGGCATGCCGGGCGGAACCTTTGAGCGTGATGCCAATGGAAGACCTGACGGTATGAAAATGCCCAATGGCATGGGAGATCCCGGTGGTATGACAGCACCTGAGGGTCAGGATCAATTGCCTAAATAAGATTAATCATAAAGACATTTTGTCAATCATACCATTTATAAAAGGTTGGTGATGAAATGTCTTCTTTTTATACAAGTGTGGTACAAAACTTTTTGATAAGCTTCGGTGTTGTGATAGGAGCCAGCTTGTTCTCGGGAATCGGTGCCGTTATAACAAATCATCCTCCCTATAAAGTTATGATGCAAGTTGCAGGCTCCATCAAAATATGGGCTATAGCGGCATCTCTCGGAGGTACATTTTCATCCTTTGCGGTTATAGAAAAAGGTATTTTTGACGGTGAAATAAAAACATTGGTAAAGCAGGCACTTTATATATTGATATCCCTGTCAGGAGCAAACATAGGATATGAATTTATAAGATTACTGCAAAGGTGTGGTCTTATATGGGGAAGATAGACAATGCGGGATATAAGTTTTTCATATGCTTTCTGACCGGTATACTGTGGGGAACGATAATAGGAGCATTGGGAATCAGCATGCTCATAAGCTACAGGATGGATGCCTTTTATGAAAAAATTGCCTATCTGGAAAATACAATAACAGACAAGGATGAAAAATTGGAGAAACTTGAAAAGTCAATTAATCAATCTGACATCGTATTAAAGGACATCGTTGTTGAATTGGATTTTTCAAGCTTCAGCAAGGAGCAGATTGATAAAATAGACAGTATTTCCATAGAAAAGGCGATTAAGGAAAAATTTGCGTCATTACTGGGAAAGGAAGTTAAAAATCTGGATGCGGAAATATTGATGCAGGTAATTGACAAAAGGATTCTGAAATTTGATGCGGCGGAATATCAACTGACAGTGAGCAAATTAGTATTGTCCGATGAGCTGAAGCTGTGGGTCAGGGTTTCACTGACCGAAGTGCATTACCCCTATTGATAATTTGCCTGTGCCGCAATTTATTAAATAATAAAAGTAATTTCAATTTTAAATTTAAATGCCATGAAAATAATAAAAGCTTTGGAAAAATTAAATAAGTATCAAAAAAAGCATTCAGGATAAAATATAAGTAACTTAAAAAATATATCAGCATAATCAATAACACACATAAGTAACACGAGTCAACAACACATATCAATGCTGATAGTGGGAGAAATATGGCAGACAATAAAATGAAAAGTACAAAAAACAATAAAAAAGAAGATGGAAAATTTCGCTCAAAGCATATTAATCATAATCCCCAACAGGAAAGTGCGAGAGCGGTGTTTGGATTAAAAGATGAAAATAGCCAAGGGAACGACAAATAGTCGTTCCCTTGAACATGTTGACTAAAAAGCTATTGAAGTTTATAATTAACTAAGATATTTCTTCAGTCGGGAGAGATTTATGAAATTTTTTGAAGCTTTGAAACAATTGGACAGCGAAAAGGAAAATGTTGTGTTTACATATTTAACAGGTGAAAATGCCGGCTCAAAAGCTGTGTTTTCAAATGGTGAAGTTGCTTTTACGGATAATCCGGTCGTTGACTGGAGCAGCTTATTGTTGCTGATGCCCTCAAACAGAAAAAGTCAGATAATAATAAAGGATGAACAGAAAGTCTTTATTGAATTTATCAGACAAAATTATAATGTGGTTATTTGCGGAGCAGGTCACATTTCCATGCCTGTCATAAAAATGTGCAAGCTTCTTGACCTGCCTGTTACTGTCATAGATGACAGGCTGATGTTTGTAAACAATGCAAAAGAGGCGGGAGCAGATAAGGTGTTGTACGAACCCTTTGAGGATGCTCTCGATAAAATACAGGGAGACAGCGGTACGTTTTTCATAATAGTGACAAGAGGTCACAGATATGACCAGGTGTGTCTCGAAAAAATTATAAAAAAAGAAAATGCATACATAGGTATGATAGGCAGCAGGCTGAGAGTTTCAAAGGTGTTGGATTATTTAGAAGACAAAGGAATACCAAGAGACGACTTAAATAAGGTGTATACGCCTATAGGTCTGAGAATCGGTGCTGAAACACCTGCCGAAATTGCTGTATCAATTATTGCAGAAATCATACAAGTGAAAAATAAAAAATCAGGAAGCAGTGTCTATGATGATGAGCTGATTGATGCGGTGCTAAGTGAAGCAAGCCTGGACATACCCAAAGCAATGGCGACCATAGTGTCAAGAAAAGGCTCATCGCCGCGTGATGTCGGAACAAAAATGCTTATATTTAAGGATGGTACGGCAGCAGGAACTATCGGAGGCGGCTGCGTTGAGGCTGATGTCAGACAGACAGCTCTGAGTGTCATCGATAACGAAAAAAACCGTCTGATACGGGTCGATATGACGGGAGAAGACGCTGAAGAAGACGGAATGGTGTGCGGCGGCGTAATCGAAGTATTTGTAGAACCGATATCATAGTATTGAAGGCGAAAGAAGGAGAAGAAATGAAGCTTATAAAAACCACTGAAGCAGTGGGACATGTATTGTGCCACGATATTACACAGATTATCAAGGATGTAAAAAAAGGAGTGTTGTTTAAAAAAGGGCACATTGTAAGGGAAGAAGATATTCCGTTATTGCTTTCTGTCGGCAAAGAAAATTTATATATATGGGAAAAATCAGAGGGTATACTGCACGAAAACGAGGCGGCAGAGATTCTTTATGATATATGCAAAAATGATTACATGAGTCCAGGAGAGGTGAAGGAAGGCAAAATCACGATTTATGCCGAAGCGGACGGATTGTTTAAATTAAATTACGAAAAGCTGTACGAGGTAAACAGTCTGGGGGAAATGATAATTGCCACGAGACACGGAAATACCACGGTAAAAAAAGGTGATGAGCTAGCCGGTACAAGGATAATTCCCCTGCTCATAGAAGAAGAAAAAATGAATCGTGCAAAAGAGGCTGCCGGCAATGAACCCTTGCTTAAAATTATGCCATTCAAGCATAAGAAAATAGGTATAGTTACAACAGGCAGTGAAATACTCAAGGGCTTGATAAAGGATACATTTACACAGGTGCTAATAGATAAATTCAACGAATTTGATGCGGAAATCATTGGTCAGAAAATTGCCGGTGACGACAAAACGAACATAACCAAATCAATTATCGAGTTAATAGAGGACGGAGCCGATATTGTTGCGTGTACAGGCGGTATGAGCGTGGACCCTGATGACAATACGCCGGGGGCCATAAAGGACACAGGTGCTGAAATTGTCACCTACGGAGCTCCGGTGCTGCCTGGTGCTATGATGCTCGTTTCATATTACGCATACAAAGGAAAAAATGTTGCGGTAGTGGGACTGCCGGGGTGTGTTATGTACAGCAAGCGAACCGTATTTGACTTGCTGCTGCCGCGCATCATGGCTGACGACACCATAACCGGGGAAGATATAGCAAGGCTTGGAGCAGGCGGACTATGTCTCAATTGTTCAGTTTGCACATTTCCAAACTGCGGCTTTGGCAGCCATTCATAATATGGAGGAACATATGGAAGAATATCATTATTATTCCAAGAACGGAAAAACTAAAATACGTGCTTTGAAGTGGATACCGGAGGCAGAAATAAATGCTGTCCTTCAGATTTCTCACGGCATGCTGGAGCACATGGAGCGTTATGACGAATTTGCGCGCTACATGAACGATAATGGTGTGTTGGTGGTTGGCAACGATCATCTGGGACACGGAAGCTCTGTCAACAGCGAAGAAGACAGAGGATATTTTGGCGATGGAGGGTACAATGTGCTGATTGAGGACATGTATAGCCTGATGACCAGGACGAAGGAAGAATATCCGGATGTTCCGTATTACCTGCTCGGACACAGCATGGGTTCGTTTCTGACGAGATATTTTATTACCGTATACGGAAAAGAAATTGACGGTGCAATAATTATGGGAACAGGTCAGCAGTCAAAGGGATTAGTTAAATTTGGTCTGGTTCTGACTTCATTGATGGCAAAGTTCAAGGGATGGAATTACAGAAGCAAGCTAGTAAATCATCTTGTGCTGGGTTCAAACAACAATAAATTCAAGCCTGCAAGGACAAAAAGCGATTGGCTGACAAGGGATGAAGAGATAGTTGACGAATACGTTGCAGACGAAAGAATTGATTTTATATTTACATTAAACGGTTTTTATAATTTATTCAGGATTATGATGGAAATGAATGAAACAGAGAGATTGAACAACATACCCAGGGAGCTTTCGGTGTTATTCATTTCCGGAAATGATGATCCTGTGGGGGATTTTGGAAAGGGTGTACAAAGAGCCCATGATATATTTGAAGCTTTGGGAATGAAAAATATAGTAATTAGGCTGTATGAAGATGACAGGCACGAAATTCTGAACGAACTGGACAGAGAGCAGGTATATGAAGATATATTGAGTTGGATGGAGATAATTAAAGACAGTTATATAAAATAGGGAAAAGCATATGTTAACGAAGAAAAATATAAAAAACGGTGATGAGCTGTCCATACTCGGCTTCGGTTGTATGAGACTGCCTTCTGATGAGTACGAAGCAATAAAGCTCATAAGGACTGCAATAGAAAAGGGTGTAAGTTATTTTGATACCGCATACATTTACAAGGCAGGTAAAAATGAAGTTGTGCTTGGAAATGCTCTTCTGGACGGATACAGAGAAAGAGTTAAAATAGCCACAAAGCTTCCGTCCTACATGATTAACAGCCTTGAAGCTGCTAAAAAAATATTTGCAACACAGCTCGCGAGGCTCCAAACGGACTATATTGATTATTATCTCATACACATGCTGACCGATAAGCCCATGCACGATAAGATGGTGAGTCTCGGTGTTATGGAATGGCTGGAGGAGGAAAAAGAAAAGGGAACCATAAAAAACATAGGTTTTTCTTTTCACGGCAGCAAGCAGGATTTTGAATTGATT
>JAFACY010000210.1 GCA_023425285.1 Bacillota bacterium | reverse complement strand
AGCACATTATTATTGATTGATTCAATAAACAATGTTCCCATACCCTTTGTATCCTTGGCGTATTTTTTACCCCATGACGCAACGATGACGCTGAGACGTCCGGTAACAGGCATCATAAATACTGTGTATATGTCTGCGTAGGAAAACAGAATAATCTGAGAAAAAACCACCAGAATCAAGCTCAGTACACCAAATGAACCAATGTGCGGATCGCTCATGATCTCAAATATGCGTCCACCCTTTCGTCCTGAAAATATGCCGTCTGATGTATCTGCAGTACCGTCAAGGTGTATGCCGCCGGTTATGAATATATAGGATATCGTAAGCATGAGACCCTTCAGAAGGAAGATATAAACATTGTTAAAAATCAGATTTATTACAGCCAAAAGAAGCCCTATGACAGCACCCATCAGTGAATACAGTGACAGTCCCTTCACATAGCTTTCTTCATCAAATTCAATTTTATTGCCAACAGGAATTCTTGTGAAAAAAGAGAGAAGAATTAAAAATCCTCTTGCCATTTTATCATTTCCCCTTTGTGCTTCAGCTTAACAGGTATGCCTGATAAAACAAAGTACATAAAATCTGACGCGACCGTAATTTTTTGGTTTATCCTTCCGCTTATATCTCTGAAATAATTCCCCATATAGTATGGAGGAACCACTCCTAAGCCTGTCTCGTTAGAAACCATAATAAGCTTTTTATCATTAGCTTTACACACATTTATCAATGAGAAAAGTTCTTCGGTTATTTTTACTTCCAAATTATTTACTTCCTCGGGCGGACAGGTATCAAAATTGATTTTGCTGTCAAACATATAGTTTCCTATCAGCGTAGTCAGACAGTCAATCAACACAACCTCGCTGTCCATAAACTCCTTGTATTCAACCAATCTGTCAAAGTCAGAATACATTTCAATCGTACCCCAGAATTTAGGACGCTGCTCTTTGTGCTTTTTCACTCTTTCAGCCATCGACTCATCGGTAACGACCGCGGTTGCAATATAGACAACCTTTTCGCCGTATTCCTTTGCCTTTAATTCCGCATATGTACTTTTCCCGCTTCTTGCTCCGCCAATTATAAAGGTTAAACTCATTTTATCACCACTTGCTGATTATTTGCCATAACTTTGTATATTATATCATATCTGAGCCGAGTGCAGCGCAAGCTCGCTTGCATTGCCGAGGCGATGGTATGATATATGAATTATATCATTGTTATTTAAAAAATCAAAGAAAAATAATAGAAAATAGTTCATAAAAATTACTTACGTAATGTATGCTGTCTACATATTTGCCATCTTTTTAACCACATCTATATAATCTGTCAATTTATCTGACTTTACATACACATCCGGTGTAATTCCAACATCCTTGATATTTTGTTCTCTTACATTCCAATAATGATTTACAAGGAACACCATAAGATTTTTTTGTCTGTCCTCATACACATTCTGCCCCACACCTTTACCGTAGGTGTTTGTACCGACTATTGTAACATTATTTAAAAATGTCTTCAATCCCAGCGTCAGCAATTCAGATGCACTTGCCGATTCTTCATCGACTAAAATGAAAATTTTTCTGAATTTGATCTGAGATGCATCAGAGTAATAGTTATATGTGTATCCGTCCCTGTCAATTAACGTACAGGTAACACAGCTTGCAAGCAGTGCGTCTAATATGTTGTTTGCCGCCAATGTATGACCGCCTCCGTTCATGCGAAGGTCAATTGTGAGCACAGTATTTTCCGGCTCTTCTATGGAGTCCAGTATTTCAACTACCTGGTCATCGGTTTCCTGGTTAAAATCATAGATGCGGATATATTTCATGTACTCGTAGTCAACATATTCAATATTTTCCATGTATGCTTCATAATATTCATCATAATAATTGTCATACAGACAGAATGTAAATATATCATCCGTATTTTTCACCGCATCAATGCTTCTGCTTATGTCTTCATTGGACATATCGGATTGGAACATATGATCTATGTCTTTTTCTTTATCATAATACAAATAATCGGTTTTGATAAATTCTATTATCCTGTCTTCTATGGAGGTTTGTCTTTGCTCAATTGTGGACTTCACATTTTGTGCGATATAATTGCTGCGATTTATGGCAAGTGCCTTATTCGCATATTCTTTTGCATTCTCATAATCCTCTGCCATAGCATAAGTATCACTTATATATGAAAGTATCGTATCATTATCCGGTCTCACATTTAAAGCTGATTCATACCATTTCAGAGCCTCTTCAAAGTCAGACAGATTATAGTAGCTGTCGCCTATATAAAACAATATATCGTAGTTATCCTTAAATTTTTCAGATGCAATTTTACCGAATTCTATACATCTTGAGAACCTCTTGCCATAGTACAACGAATACAGCTTGTTGATGTACGCTTGTTTGTCATCAGCATCAATACGTATTGCTTCATCAAAATATTTGATTGATTCCATGTAATATCCGCTGTAAGTAAATTCTTCGCCGATAAAGTTGCATATATCGACGGTGGAATTTCCCTCTGATGATATAGTCTGAAAATATACATCCGCTCCTTTCGTATCATCCATAGCGATGTAGCAGGAAATGATCCAGTTATGTAAATTCTGTGATGAATTGAATTTTTCCTTTATGCTGATTAAATACTCCAATGCTTTTTTGTAATTTCCATTGTCATAATAAAACCTGCCGAGCGATATGTGTGCCTCCGCCTCATTTCTGAAACGACTCAAAACCTCCTTATAGTAGTTTTCAGCATCCTCATAGCCTTGCTTTCCCTGTATGTTCAGTCCCTTGAGATAATATATGTCAAAATCTTTTTCCAGCCTTATCGCTTTATCAGACAATTTGATTCCCATGTCATAATCCTCAAGATAATAATAGCACTGAATCATATAATAAAATGTATCAATATCATACGGGACAATATCTGAGCTCTTTTGAAATTCTGCCAAGGATTTTTCGTATTCTTCCTGTTCAAAATAAACCAGTCCCTTGCCATAGTATGCAAAGGAATCTTTACTATCAATTTCAATAGCCTTGTCATAGTCCTGCAACGCCTCCGTATACATGCCCAGACCGGAGTATGAATTACCTCTGTTGCTGTACACATATGCAGAGTCCTTTGAAACCTCATACGCCAGATTTCCGTATTCAAGACCTGTTTCATAATCATACAGTGCATTATAAACCAGACACAAATTGTTATAAGCGTCACCGAATAGCTCATTGCTTAATTTATTTCTCTTTCCTCCTAAGGATTCAAGATATTTATTTGCATGATCAATAGCTTCTTCAAAATATACAATGGATTCTTCAAACATATCTTCATCCAGCAGTTCAAGTCCCTTTATATTTGCTTCCCTTGACAACTGCGATGATTGCTCCGAATCCGAATCATCCAGTAATACATCTAAGGCTAAATCCACCACAAGAGCGCAGCCTGTGGTACTTAGTATCATTAAAATTATAAGTGCGGTTAATATTAAAGCTTTCGTCTTAAATCTTGTCATTATTTCCCTCCGGTCATACATTCATTATTATTTAACATACCATATTTTGCAAGTTTTGACAATCTGTATACTCTATTTTTTAAAGAAAGTCCGAAATCAATTTTTAATGATTCCGGACTTTCTTATATTAATTTATATACTGTTTATATTTAATGCCGTTAATCCTCATATTCAGAAAGAACAGGCTCATCTGACTCATTTTCCTTTTTTTCCTCATTTTCTTCCTTTTGCTTTTCAATCTGGAAATTCTTCTTGGAGCCGCTGAACAGGTGGAAGTATGCGTCTACCGCAGCATTGTATCCGTTGGAAAATCCGCTGAATCCGCTGGCTACGGTATCCTTCAGATCAACACCGAAAAGCTTGAACTTAGGAAGCTTTCCAAGTATTTTGTCCAAGGCCATATCTGACGCAGCCTCCCGGCTCAGACCCTCTCCGTCACCAGTCCCCTCTTTCAGATCCGTAACTTCCTCGTCAAAGGCCATCACGGTTTCTTCTGCTTCTTTAAGCTTACCCGACAGGCTGTTTATCGCATTGATATCCCCCAAAAATTCAGCAAGCTGCTTACCGACGCTGAGGGCAAATACCTTGCCTTGAGCGGCTATTTTATTGGTATCCTCCGTTTTAAGGTTCATAAATGACACTGTCCATATGGATACGTTAAGTCCAATCCATGTACCCTTCAGGAATTCTATTGTGCCTTCCTTTAAAAAAGATGAGTTTATAAAATAGTCCGCACCATGATATCCGTTGTCAAATACGGAAATTACCTCATAGGAATAGGGGTCCATTTCCAACCATGCAAAGCGTTCTTTTCCTGATATTTGTGTCGGTTTTGACTGCACAAACAGATGCTTATTGTTCTCCCTCACAGCCTTCAGAAGCGTCTGAGGATAAATATTTTCCTTTTCAAGAGCTTCTGCCATAAAGTCCCTTCCTCCATTTAATACCGGCATGGAAAGAATTTCAGTATCCTTCGGAGCATTGAGCCACAAATCCATATATCCTGTTCCGAGACCGTCAGGCAGCAGCCATGACTCAAGACTTGACTGATAGAAGCCGTTCAGCAGAAAATATGCTTTATTCAGTTCATTGTCCTTTGAGTGCACCTCATTGAAGGGCTGAAGCAGGTTTACCCGTGTAGTCAGATTGCCTTTACTGTCAAGCTCCGAGGATATGACAATGCATCTTGCCTTATAGAGACGTCCAAGCACCAAATCTGTATCCTGAACCATTTCAGTATCAAATGTGGTCTGCCCTGCAATCAGATTGTGCAAAATATTTCGGTTATACCACTTCGCAACAGTAAAGGGTTCAGGCTTCTTAGCTGCCTCGTATGCCTTTGAGGATGCTTCACGGAGTACCGATGCCGCCTTAGCAGGAAGATCCGGCAGGTTGATACCTATTGTCATCAATATATTTTCAGGCTTCTGCCCCTCTGAAAGTGTCACCGTGTGAGTATATACCTTGCCGTAAACATTGAATTCGGCTCTGAATTCATATATATTTTTGAAATCTTTTAGTGTATTGTGACCCACAACAATTTCATCCGGTGTGGTAAGAATTGCACTGTATCCGGTTTTGCCGTCTCCAGTAACGGGTGCGAATCCAAGATCCATAGCGTCAAGACTCAGCCGGTCAAGCGGTATGTCTTTTTCTAACATCAAAAGTTCCGTCGCAGAAGATCCTTCTTCATCTCCGC
>JAFACY010000190.1 GCA_023425285.1 Bacillota bacterium | reverse complement strand
TCCCATAGTTGTCAAGGGAAACAATGAGGGTTTTGTTCTTTTATTTTCCGACTTTAATAAGATGAAGGAATCGGTACTTGAATCCAACAGAAAGAAGGATCTGATTACCTTTGATGATATAGTGGGTGAAAGTGAGGCTCTGATGCAGGCAAGAAGGGAGGCCCTGCAGGTTGCCGAAAGTGATGCATCGATTTTAATCTACGGAGAAACGGGAACAGGCAAGGAGGTATTTGCAAGAGCCATACACAATGCAGGCAGCAGAAAGAATAATGTGTTTATGGCGCTGAATTGTGGTGCCATTCCCGAAAACTTAATCGAAAGTGAGCTTTTCGGATATGAAAAGGGGTCGTTTACGGGTGCAAAATCTACAGGCAAGATGGGTAAGTTTGAAATTTGTAAGGATGGTACGCTGTTTCTTGACGAAATAGGGGATTTGCCGTTTTTAATGCAGGTTAAGTTAAACCGTGCTCTGGAAGAAAAAGAAATAACAAGAGTGGGAGGAAGTGTTCCCATCAAGGTTAATCCAAGGATTATTTCGGCTACCCACAAAAATTTAAGCCTGCTGGTTGACAATAATCTGTTCAGGGATGATTTGTATTACAGATTGAATGTGGTTCCCATACATCTGCCGCCGCTCAGGGAGAGAGGATATGATGTGATTATTCTTTCAAGATATTTCCTGAATTACTTTTCAAGAATCTATAACAAGGATATAAAAGGATTCACGGCAGAAGCGGAAATTTTGCTTTTAAAATATAAATTTCCAGGCAACATAAGAGAGCTCAGAAATTTAATCGAATACGCCATAATATTTGAAGAGAACAGCCTGATAGGAAAGGACAGCATAAAAAGGAAATTAGGTGTTGACAGCAAGGAAGAAAATGTTAAGCTTGCCGACCTGACCAGGGGTTATGAAAAGTCTGTAATATTAAACAAAATAAAAATGTACGGAAAGGACCTTGATGCTAAAAAGAAAGCGGCTGAGCAGCTTGGTATAAGTATTGCGACTCTTTACAGGAAGATTGAGGAATAAAATAAGTTTTTGACTTTATATTATTTATAGGGTAAAATAGTGTAATTAAAACAATATGAGGTAGCAATGAACAGAAATTATAAATCATCAAGTATTACCGAGTCCGCAATGATTGCGGGGATACTTGTTATTATAGCGTATTTATCTTCTTTTTTTTCTGTGGTAATGTTTTTTTATCCCACTCCGGCTATAATTCTAGCCAAAAGAAAGGGATTGAAATATGCGGCATTGTCATTGATAGCATCAGATTTA
The DNA here is from genome assembly GCA_023425285.1 of Bacillota bacterium. GTDB lineage: Bacteria > Bacillota > Clostridia > Tissierellales > Sedimentibacteraceae > Sedimentibacter. Next base: position 20,265 of record JAFACY010000190.1, on the reverse strand, counting down.
ATTATATCAATGCTTTTAGGTATTCAGACGGGTCTGGTGTTTTTCATTATTTATACTCCATTTGCAACAGCTTTGTCATACGGAATATGCAGGGATAAGGATGCAAACAGAACAATCCTTTACGGCTCTGCTTGTTATCTGATTTCATTTGTGGTTCTCATATTTTTGATGGATTTAATTATTGGAGTCAACTTTTTGCAGCAATTGAGTGATATATATAATGAAAGTCTCGGAATGATGAAGGAGATGCTCAACAATTATCCTGCGGGTATGGCGAATGACAGGATTGAGGAAATGAAAAAGGCTATAGATTTAATAGACCCGGCAATCATTTCAATCATGTTTCCTGCCATGTTAATTATTGCATCAGTTGTATTTTCATATATCAATTACATAGTTGCAGGTAAGTTTGCCAACAGATTCAAAATAAAAATCAGAGCTCACGAGGGTCTTGGATACTTCTCATTCCCAAGAAGCTTTATGGTTGCAATGGCTGTTATGCTTTTGATTTCGTATATGATGAGCATATTGAAAATAAATGTAAATGCCATTCAGCTCAACTTGTTTATAATAGTGTTTTTTGCCATGTATCTGCAAGGTGTGGCAGTAATTAAAATGTATCTTATAAACAGGAATGTCACAAAAAATGTCCAGAATGTTGTGATCGGTGTGGTTGTATTGATGTCAATGTTTGTCTTTGTCGGAGCAATGATAATGATTGCTCTGCTTGGACTTGTGGATTTGACGATTGATTTGAGAAAGCTAAATAAAATTGTATAATTTATTTATGGAGGTAATGATTTGGAAAATAAAAATACTCCTAAATTTTTAAAGGATGACAGTATAATATATTTGACACTTATAATTGTCTTGATTGTAATTTTCTTAATTGAAGGTATGTATGTATATGCCGGTGTTTCAAGCTTGTTTTTAATGGGTGTTGCCGGATTAGCTTTAAAAAGGCAAATGCAAAGAGAAAAAGAGCTTAAAAACTACATAATAAATTATACAAAAAACATAGAAAATCTGTCGGTAAATTCATTTTATTATTCACCCATGCCCATAAGCATCATAGGTACCATGGGAAAAATTTTCTGGTTCAATAATAAGTTCAAGGAGCTTATAGATGAAGGAAATGAAAATATAGAATTTATAAACGACTTCATACAGGGCTTTCCTTTAAAAACCCTCGAAGACAACAGGGAAGGAACCTTAAGCAACATAGAAATGTCTGAAACAGGCAAGACGTTCAATGTGATGTATTACAGGCTGGAGGAAGGACGATTCGGAGACGATATATCATACGTATGTTATTGGAATGAAACCACCTCATATACCAACCTGAAGACTAAGCATAATGATGAGAGACCCATAGTCAGTCTTATTCAGATAGACAATTATGACGAAATATCAGAGAAGCTCGACAAGGGCGAAAAGGCTGCCATGACTGCCGAGGTTGAAAAAATACTTAACAGATACGCTTCGGAAATGAATGGATTTGTTTTAAGATACGACACATCTAAATTCTTAATGATGTTTGAAAATAAATTTTTGGAAAACCTTGAAGCCAATAAGTTCAGTATGCTTGAAGAAGTAAAGGCTCTCAGAGGCGGAACGGATTTCAGCTTTACACTGAGCATAGGAACGGGTGCATTGGCTAAAAATCTGACTCAGCATCTTGAATATGCCAAGGGAGCTCTGGATGTGGCACTTGGCAGAGGCGGAGATCAGGCAGTTGTAAAGAGAATGAATTCCGTCAAGTTTTACGGCGGAAAGAGCAAGGCAGTTGAAAAACGAACCAAGGTTAAGGCAAGAATCATATCCTATGCACTGAGACAAATAATTGACCAAAGCTCAAATGTTTTGATAATGGGACATCGTGTAGGGGATATGGATAGTCTGGGAGCGTCCATAGGACTTTATGCCATTGCAAAAAGCAGAGGCAAAAAGCCGTACATCGTTTTAAATACAGTAAATTATGCTCTTAAAAATATGTATGAAAGAATGAAAAAGGAAGAGAACCACTACGTTGATTCCATAATTACTACAGAAGCGGCACTTAACCTTATGGATCAAAATACATTGGTTGTAGTTGTGGATACTCACAGACCAAGCTACACCGAAGCGCCTGAACTTTTGCAGAAGGCTGATAAAATAGTGCTTATTGACCATCACAGAAGAAGTGAGGAATATATAGAAAACGCGCTTTTAGATTATATAGAACCATACGCATCATCAACCTGCGAGCTTGTTTCCGAAATTGTACAATATATGGAGGATCACATCAAGCTTAATAAATTTGAAGCTGATTCGCTGTTGGCAGGAATAGTTGTGGATACAAATTCATTTACGTTTAAAACAGGTGTGAGAACTTTTGAAGCCGCATCCTTCCTGAGAAGAAACGGTGCGGATACGGTTGATGTCAAGGAGCTTTTCAGCGAGAGCCTTGATTCTATGAAAAAGAAGACCGAGATCATAGAAAAATCTGAAATAGTATTTGACGATGCTGCCGTGTCATTTATTGATGAAATGTCAGAAAACTCAAATGTTATCGCTGCACAAAGCGCTGATGAGCTGTTAACCATCAAGGGTGTAAGGATGAGCTTTGTGCTTGTAAGAAATGAGAATTATATAAATATCAGTGCCCGTTCATCCGGAACTGTCAACGTACAGGTAATCATGGAGTATCTTGGGGGCGGCGGTCATTTAAATATGGCGGGAGCCCAGATACCGACCTTGGATATGGACGTGGCTAAGAATAAGCTTTACGAGGCAATTTCACATTACAAGAAGGAGAGTAACGATCAATGAAAGTAATATTGTTGGAAGATGTTAAGAATGTAGGAAAAAAAGGAGCCATCCTCAATGCAAAGGACGGTTATGCAAAAAACTTTTTATTTCCTAAAAATTTAGCTATAGAAGCAACACCTGTAAATTTAAAAAATTTAGAAAATGCAAACAAACAAAAGGAAGCAAAAGAAAAGGAAATATTTGAAGAAGCAAAGAAGCTTGAAGAAGAGCTGATGAAGGTTACGATAGTCCTGAAGGGCAAGGCAGGAGAAAGCGGAAAGCTTTTTGGAGCTATAACCACGAAAGAAATTGCCGAAAGCCTCGAAAAAGATCATGGAATAAATATAGATAAAAAGAAGTTCGATTTAGAAGATCCTATAAAATCAGTGGGAGAATACTTTGTAAAAATTAAGCTCCATCCTATGGTGAATGCAAAATTGAAAGTAATTGTAACTGATAAATAAAGAGGAAAATATGGCTGATCTGATTAATTTAGGAAAAATACCGCCGCACAATGCCGAGGCAGAACAGAGAGTTCTTGCCTCTGCTTTAATTGACCACGTAGCAGTTGAAAAGGTCATCAATCTGTTAGGTGCCGAGGATTTTTACTTTGAAGCAAACAAAGAAATATTTGACTGCATAAAGCAGGTTCACATGCAGAATGTTCCCGTGGATGCCCTTACGGTTACGGAGGAGCTGACGAAAAGAGGTAAAATCGATTATGTGGGTGGCTTTGAATATCTGGCGAACCTGACCGATAACATTATAACCTCTAAAAATGTTGAAGCCTACTGCAATATTATCAGAGAAAAAGCAACATTGAGAAAGCTGATCAGTGCATCCAATGAAATTATAGAGAAGAGCTATAAGGAAAATGATGAGGTTCAGAGGATCATTGAGCTGGCAGAATCAAGAATATTTTCTATATCACAGAATAGAAGCATAAATTCCTTTACCGAAATAAAAGAAGTGCTGATGAGCGTATTCAATCAGTTGGAAGAAAGAGCCATGAACAAGGGCGGACTGACGGGGTTGACTACAGGATACGATGATCTGGACAGAATGACATCCGGACTGCAAAGGTCTGATTTAATACTCCTGGCCGCAAGACCGTCAATGGGAAAGACTGCTCTTGCACTGAACATTGCCATGAATTCAGTAAAGACAGGAGCATCTGTTGCGTTGTTTTCCCTGGAAATGTCAAAGGAACAATACGTTCAGAGAATTATAAGTATGGAATCAATGGTTGACAGCTCCAAGCTCAGGACGGGAAATCTGGGCGACGATGACTGGACAAGATTGATAAGTGTTATGAGTTCGATTTCAAACTACAAGGTTTTTATAGATGATACAGCTGCGATTACGTTGTTTGAGGTTATGTCCAAATGCAGGAGGCTGAAAATAGAACAGGGTCTTGATTTAATAGTAATAGACTATTTGCAGCTGATGTCGGACGGGACAGGCTCTTCCAACAGGCAGCAGGAAATCTCCAACATATCACGTGGTCTGAAGGCTCTCGCGAGAGAACTGGATTGCCCTGTGGTTGCATTGTCACAGCTTTCCCGTGCTCCCGAGCTGCGTAACGATCACAGACCGATTATGTCCGACTTGAGAGAATCCGGTGCCATAGAGCAGGATGCCGATGTAGTACTCATGCTTTACAGAGATGAATACTACTACAAGGAAGAATCGGAGAAAAAAGGCATAACCGACGTAATAATAGCAAAACAAAGAAACGGTCCCGTAGGAACCGTAGAGCTTGCATGGATAGGTCAGTTCACAAAATTCGGAAACATCCAGAGATAGAATCAATAAAGGGCGCATTTGCGCCCTTATATTTTTTTGTTCACCTATCGTTCACCTGTTGTTACTACACCATGCGTGCGATTATTATTTTTGAGCCGGCTGCAACTTCGTTGTTTTCGGGCAGATTGTTTAATTCCTTCAGATAATTCATTGAAAGATTGTAGTTTTTAGCAATATCCCATAGATTTTCATTCGGCTGAACAACTCTGAATACCAGACTTGGCATTTTGCTTCTGTCTATGGGCTCGGTTTCGGTGATATTGCTTATAACGGTTATTTCATCCATGTTTTTCAGCTTCATACATACATTTATATCGCAGTTGACGATCACCGAGCTGCTGCCCTTTCTGTATGCACCGGATTTTGAGATTGTAATATCAGAATCAATTTCCGATTTAGCTTCATCATCCTTCAGGTCAATGCTTGCCGTAAATGGCAGCGATGCGTATGCCTTGTCAATTTTGTTTATGTCTCCGTTCAGATACAGTATGTTCATATCCATAAATCCGTCAACGATGTATTTGTTGTCAATAACTCTTTTATCGGAAATTTTAGGACTGATATCAACTGTGTAAATATCCTTTATGGTACCTGTTACAACATCGAGACTGTTATCATATTTCACTGTCCTGTTTATTATGTCAGATATACTTGTCAGCTTAACATTGTCAGCCTCCAGGTCCAGCGCATATTCCGTTGAATAGCAGTCTGTGATGATGTTCTTTTCCACCGTATCATATAAATCAGCATTAATTACGAAGGAAAGATCAAACTCAATGAGCTTTGATTCATTGTCGTAGTTTTCGGCTACCTTGTATGTCATGTTGCTGAGATTTACATTTATGTCCTTCATCATGTCATCGCTTAAGTTCTTTGCTTCTATGTAATGAGTAAACGGGAATTCCTCAGATACGTAGCCGGTTGAATTCAGATTGTTGTTTTCCGAATAAAGGAATGCAACCTTACATATTCCTTCAACGAGCATTTTTTCATCAAGAACATCGATGCTGGTGATGTAAACCTCCGAGTCTGCCTTGAGTATTTTGGCAATTTCATCGGAGCCCTTGTTAAGCTCAACAGCGTCATTGATATTTACTTCCTCTGACAATGTGTTAACCTTGTCAGTGTATTTTACGTTTCTTGTTTTTGCCTGAAAGCTTCCGTCAGATTCCAGATTGGAAACGAATGTTACAGGATGATTGCTGGTCAGTTCCGTATCCAATAAAATCACGGCTTTGATTGAATAAGCTCTTTCTGAAACCGAATCGGAATCCATATAATCAATAATCGCATCGGCATATGAATTCATGCCCTCACGAGCATCAGGAAATGCAACCTCCTCCGTGAAAGGAATAGTGTCTGTAATTGAATATACAAGTATTTCCTCATCATTTGAGCGGTAAATAATGTTGTAAACAACTTCTCCGTTCACTGTTACAGATCCGTCGTTGACGGTAACACCATTAATCCTTACCTTGCCCTCCGTAGATACAATTTTTTCTATATTCGGAGCATTATCAGGGATTGTAAACTCGTTTTCCAACAGAACTTCAGTCGAATTTGAGTCAATGAACTCATTAATATTAAAAGTATCGCTAATTAATTTATACAAAATAAATCCTCCTTTAAGATAATACAGTTGAAATCAGCATTCTTTTATAAATGTATATGCGTGATAAATTTCATTAGTACAACGTATATAATTTTTTTTAAAAAGTTGTTGACCTTTTGTTTTGGATAATATAAAATTACTTAGTAATACTTTTGAAGATTTTTTTAAAATTATATACAACAATATATTATTGAACAGCAAATAATAGAGCCAAAAAAAAAACCCCTTTTTTGTCTCTGTTTTTTATGTTAGGGGTAAAATAGGGTCAACAACTTAAAATCATAGGAATAATATCGAGGAACGCAGGAGGAAAAAATGCCATAATACATTTTTATAACGGGAGGAGTAGTTTCTTCATTAGGAAAAGGGATTACAGCCGCATCATTAGGAAGATTGCTTAAAGCAAGAGGATTGAAGGTTACTTTACAAAAGTTTGACCCATATTTGAACGTGGATCCGGGAACAATGAGTCCTTACCAGCACGGTGAAGTCTTTGTTACAGATGACGGAGCTGAAACAGACCTGGACTTAGGGCATTATGAAAGAATTGTGGATATAGATTTGACCAAGTATTCAAGCATTACATCGGGTAAAATATATTGGTCTGTTCTTAATAAAGAAAGAAAAGGCGATTATCTGGGAGGAACAGTACAGGTAATACCTCATATAACAAATGAAATTAAGACTATGCTTAAAAGAGTTTCAAACGTGAATGATGTGGACGTAATCATTACAGAAATTGGCGGAACCGTTGGAGATATTGAAGGTCTGCCGTTTTTGGAGGCAATCCGTCAGATGCGTTACGATGTGGGCAGAGAAAATGTAATGTACATACACGTAACATTACTTCCTTATTTAACTAAAGCAGGTGAACTGAAAACCAAGCCTACTCAGCACAGTGTAAAAGAATTATTAAGTATAGGTATTCAGCCTGACGTACTTGTATGCAGGACAGAAAAAGAAATAACAATGGATATGAAGTCTAAAATTGCGTTGTTCTGCAATGTTGAAAGCCAGAACGTAATTCAGAACATGGATGCGGATTCATTGTATGATATTCCTCTCTTGCTGGAAGAAGAAGGTCTTGCGAAAATAGTATGTAATCATTTCGGCATGAATTGCAAGGAGCCTGATCTGACTGAGTGGAATGACATGGTAAGACGCTCAAAGACACATAACTCCCGTGTTAAAATTGCTATGGTGGGAAAATATGTTGAGCTGAAGGATGCATATCTTTCTGTTTGTGAAGCTCTGAAGCATGCGGGTATAGATAATCTGGCAGATGTAGATATTTCATGGGTGCATTCCGAAAAAGTAAATGAAGAAAATTATAAAGATATATTAAAAGATCATAACGGCGTGCTGGTTCCCGGCGGATTCGGAGACAGAGGCATAGAAGGAAAAATTTTAGCCGCAAGATATGCAAGAGAAAATAACATTCCGTTTCTGGGAATATGCCTTGGTATGCAAATGGCAGTAATTGAATTTGCAAGAGGAGTGCTTAAATACAAGGATGCACACAGCTCAGAATTTGATACGGAAACAGAGCATCCTGTAATCGACCTGATGAACGATCAGAGAGATATTGAAAATAAAGGCGGCACAATGAGACTTGGCAGCTATCCGTGCAAATTAATAGACGGTACAAAGGCGAAGGAAGCTTATGACGGCGCTGATATGATCAACGAAAGACACAGACACAGATACGAATTCAACAATGATTTCAGAGAAGTCTGCAAGGAAAACGGATTGATAATTTCAGGTATTTCTCCTGACAACAAATTGGTTGAAATTGTAGAGCTTAAGGATCATCCATGGTTTGTTGCCGCTCAGTTCCATCCGGAGCTTAAATCAAGACCGACAAGAAGTCATCCGCTGTTCAAAAGCTTCATAAAAGCTGCGGTAGAAAATAGTAAATAAAATTATAACAGTGAAATGATAGCTCAACGGCTGTTGCTTCACTGTTTTTTTGTTAATTGTTTGCTAAGTTCACTGCTTAGGGGTTTCAAGTGATTAAGAATCTGTTTCTTGTTATTGTTTGGCAGTTCGTATATAATTAGAGAGAATAAGAGCGAAATGAATATAGCGAACATGGAGGAAGACTATGAACTGGGAGCCGTGGACAGGTTGCTACAAAGAGAGCGACGGTTGTACAAATTGCTATTTTTACGGGCCAAATGCGAAACGCTACGGTCAGAATACGATACAGAAAACAGATAAATTTGATTGGCCGATAAGGAAAAATGCAAAAGGAGAATATAATATCAAGGGAAATAAAATTCTTGCGACCTGTTTTGCAACTGACTTTTTTCTTCCTGAGGCGGATGAATGGCGTAAAGAGGCATGGTCCATCATCAGAGAAAGAACGGACATAGAATTTTTGATTCTGACAAAGCGAATTGATCGTTTTCTTGTATCGCTCCCATCAGATTGGGGTGAGGGATATGACAATGTGAATATCGGTTGTACTGTCGAAAATCAAAAATTGGCGGATTACAGACTTCCGTTATTCTTATCCTATCCGATAAAGCGGCGTTTTATTGCATGTGCACCACTTTTGGAAGCGATAGATTTAACACCGTATCTTCATGGAGTAGGACATGTAACAGTTGGCGGCGAAACGGGACGGGGAGCTCGTGAATGCGATTATGACTGGATACTCCATATCCGAGAACAATGCGTAAAAGCAAATATAACATTTTGGTTCAAAAATACAGGCTCGCTTTTCAGACATGATGGAGTAGTGGACAAGATAAATCCATTTAAGCAGAACAGTGTGGCTAAAGAGCTTGATATAGATATTTCAGATGGAAAAAGGCTGTTTTGATAATCTATAAGTAAGTTTGAGCTTTCTTGCTTATTGATGCTACAATTCCTCCGTAAATACACAGTATCATCATTATCTGAGGCGTGAGCACAACCGAATCTGCCAGACCGTGTATCAATGACATTACCAGTATGGCTGACGGTGTTATGAAATCATTTTTATTTTCTTTGAACTTTATATGAATATATTTAAATATTTTTATTATAAAGCATATGAATATTCCAAAGCCCAGCACTCCCGTTTCTGTAAAAATCTGCAGGTACAGGTTATGGCTGTGCTCAATTTTAGTGCTTACCACATTTGAATACTCTCCCACATGCATGGACAAAGTGCCAAAGCCGATTCCGGATAAAAAATTGTCCCCTATTATTTCGATTGATGCCTTCCAGACCTCCAGCCTGTAAATAAAAGAGCTGTCTCTTGTAACCTTTGAAAAATCAGTCCTGCCCGATCCTAAAATCAAATCTGTACTGAATATCAAGACCACTGTTATCAACGCATATTTAAAATATTTCCTGTTCATAAAGCCTGCAATCACCAAGGCTGCCGTCAAAGAAAACCATGCGGCTCTTGAAAATGTTAAAATCAAACAAAGTACAGCACTTAAAAAAACAGATGATTCAAGGGTTGATTTTTTAGTGTCCAGATCCTCACATACCAAAATTATTATAAAGCTTATATAAAATCCAAACACATTGGGATTGAAAAATGTGGAATATATCCTTTTGCTCAGTTTGTATTCGTCTGCATCAATCCATTTGACGGGTAAATTGAAATCAGGTCGTATATATTGCAATATGCCGTAAAGGAATACCGCAAGAGATATTATATACAGGTATTTCTTTATTTTTTTTAAATCTACTGCTGTTGATGTGCTGAATATATTAAAAGAATGAATACACAATATTATCAGCAATGCGAAGAACAAAGAAATAATTTTGTACTCCGATGATATTAAACCAATTGCCGTATATGCATATAATAAAGCAACAGGACTGCTGAAATTAACTGCTTCAGATGGCCGTTTAAGCAAAAGTGCCGCCAATAAGATATAAGCGGCAGGTATAAATACAATAGACAGTATTAACAATAAAAACAGAAATTTATTGTCTTTGTCGTTTGATAACTCAGAAATCCGTTGTGATGCTATTTCATAATTCATGTTGTTCCTCTTATGACTTAGTTATTTACTTTCAACCTTTCATTATTCTGTGTAATGAGATAGGTTAATATACCCGATATGATTATTATTCCTCCCGAAAGGGTATATATTGAAGGAATCTCCTTAAAGATCAACAATGCCATCAGACTTGCAAATATAGGCTCACTTAATGTTGATACTGATATAAGCGTTGACGAAACATATTTAACCATATAATTGTACAATGTATGACCCAATATTGAGCAAAATAACGCCAAGGCTGTAAACAGCATAAATTCTCTCGGAGGATAGGGATATATAGTCGTGCCGCTGAATGCGCACATGATGAATAATGCCACTGCCGATGCGGCGTAGACTACAAATACATAGGCACCCGCACCCAGACTTTTTCTTACGATTCCGCCTATGACCAGGTATCCGGCTACAAATACGGCTCCTAAAAATGCAAGTATGTTTCCGAGCATCATGTTGCCCGCGGAGGCATCGGTGGACTCCAGTGCGATTATAATTGTACCCGCAAGGGAAACAATAATGCTCACAATCATTTTTTTGCTCAGCTTTTCCTTGATTATGAAGTAATTTGCAAGAGCTACAAATATGGGACTGCATGAAACCAATATCGTAGAATTGGCAATCGTTGTCAGCTTGATGGATGATATCCATGTGGCATAATGAAATGCAAGGAATATACCGCTTATGATACAAAGAATCAGGTTTTTCCTGTTTAACTCGGCAAATTCATCACGGTTCTTTATGACGAGAGGCAGCAGCATAATGCATGTAAAAAGCATCCTGTAGGATGATATTACCAAAGCCGGGGCTTCTGAAAACCGGATAATTATTGATGATAATGATGTAAAAAATGTTCCTGCTAATACTATATACTTTGACGGTGTCCTTTCCATATCTTGTACCTTCCTTATCAGTATAGTCATAATAGCATAAAAGGTTTAACATTTCAATGGACAGGAACAAAAAGAATAAATTGTAATATAAAGGTAATAAATATATAAATCACATTGTTGAGGGGGTAGTATGTTTGATTTTTTCAGTGCGGTTTCATTAATTTATTTGATTAACTTTGCCATGGTAGTAGTTGTAATTTTTCTGGAGCGCAAGGACCCCACAGCAACATTGGCATGGGTTCTGGTGCTGTTGATACTGCCGGGCATAGGATTTATATTTTACCTGCTGTTGTCGCAGAACTTCAGCAGAAAAAAACTTTTCACCATGAAAATATACGCCCAGAAAACATTCGGTGATTATATAAAGGTACAGCAGGAGCTCTTTAACGAAGGGAAATTGGTGCTGCATGATAAAAACGTAGAGGAATATAAGGATTTAATTAAAATGAATTTGTTTTCCCATGATTTCTCTTACACACAAAACAATGAGGTCAAAATATACAGTGACGGACAGGACAAATTTTACGATTTGCTGAATCATATAGAAAGTGCGAAACACCACGTTCATCTGGAATACTACATTATAAAAAATGATGTCCTGGGTAACAAGCTGCTGGATTTATTGGAGAAGAAGGCAGGAGAGGGAGTTGAGGTCAGGTTTGTATTTGATTCCATAGGGGGCAGGCACATACCCAAGGAAACTATTGAAAGGCTGAAGAATTCGGGTGTGAAGGTGGCGGTATTTTTCGCCAGCAATTTTCCTTTCTTTAATTTCAAGATAAACTACAGAAACCATCGCAAAATCGTTGTAATTGACGGAGAGACAGCCTTTATAGGCGGCTTCAATGTGGGTGATGAGTACCTGGGACTCAATAAGAAAATCGGATACTGGAGAGATACACACATAAAAATTAAGGGAGATGCGGTCATTGATCTGCAGACACGTTTTTTTCTGGACTGGTGTTATGCTTCCAAAGAGGATTTGATGTTTCTGCCTAAATATTTTCCCGACAACAAGGTTGAAGGAAATGTGGGCATACAGATAATCAGCAGCGGACCAGACAAGCAGGATGAAATTATTAAAAGTAATTACGTTAAAATGATTAATTCAGCTAAAAAAAGCATAATCATTCAGACGCCGTACTTCGTGCCCGATGCCAGTGTATTTGAATCATTAAAAATAGCTGCAATGTCGGGAGTGGATGTAAAAATAATGATACCATGCAAGCCTGACCATCCCTTTGTTTACTGGGCAACCTACTGGTACTGCGGCGGGCTTTTGCAATATGGTGTTAAGGTTTACACCTATGAATACGGATTTCTCCATGCCAAAACCATTGTTATTGACGGAGTTGTGTCCTCTGTGGGAACGGCAAATTTTGATGTCAGAAGCTTCAAACTAAATTTTGAATGCAATGCCGTAATTTATGATACGGATACATCCACAGCGCTTTACAAGCTTTTTACTGAAGACCTGAACTATTCTTTGGAATTGACGAGAGAGCTTTATCTAGAAAGGGGAATCATAATCAGATTCAAGGAATCTATATGCCGTCTGCTGGCACCTCTTTTGTAGAGGCATATTGAAATTATTGATAATTGTGATAAGATATATACGATATCTGCATTACTTATGAAAAGGTGATATTATGAAAAGATACTATGTAATTTATAATCCCACATCCGGAAACGAGCTTGCGGGTCAAAAAATATTTCGTGCTTCTGAAACACTGTTAGAAGTTGAAAATGTAGAATTTACATTTTATGCAACCAAGAAAAAGGGAGATGCGGAGCTTGCCGCAATGAAGGGCTGCCGTGAAGGCTATGATATGATTATAGCGTGCGGAGGAGACGGAACCGTAAGTGAAGTGGTAAACGGAATAATGAAAAGCCCCGTCAGATCAAAGCTGGCCATACTGCCTGCCGGAACGGTCAACGATTTTGCAGTACAGCTCAAAATACCAAAAGCATATGCCAATTTTGCTTCACTTATTATGAAGCAGAATTTCAGAACAATAGATGTGGGTAAAATCAATGATAAATATTTTATCAACGTCGTGGGAGGAGGAGCGTTTACCAGCATTCCTCACAACGTAACCATTGAGGCAAAGACCATATTGGGAAAGTATGCATATTATTTTCAGGCGGCGCTGGAGGTTCCGGGTCAGCTTGAAAATGCTCAGGAGGTTACATATATAATAGACGGAGCAGAATTTACTTACAAGACTTTATTGTTTCTGGTTATAAATTCTTCCGGTGCGGGAGGCTTCAAGAAGCTGTGTCCGAAAGCAAAGCTTGATGACGGGCTGCTGGATGTGGTCATATTTGAAAAAACCAGCAATGCGGAGCTGCTGCAGATATTTACCAGAGTTTTTAACGGACAGCACATCACTCACCCGAAGGTTCATTATTTTCAGGCAAAAAACATAAAGGTGTCCTCGGGAAAAGTTCTGCCCATAGATACCGACGGTGATTTATGCTGCGATGTGCCTGCGGAAATACATTCCATACACAATGCCATAGAAATACTTACACCATAAACTTGAACCCCGCCATAGGCGGGGTTCAGGCTGCTATCAGCAGAATTTGTCTCTCTTGGGGTTGATTTTTGATTCCGTTTCAAAAATTCTGTTGATTTCGATGCTGTTACTTTCTATACACTCTTGTATGAAAGGAATATCCTCCTTGTTTTTAAACAACAATGATATGCCGCAGCATTTACTTGCTTCTCTGGGAGTAGGAGCTATTGTGACGGAGATTTTAGCTTCCTTCAACAAATTGTACAGCCTCATCCCACTTTCCACATCATTAAAAAGTATATAATAAACCATATTATTTATTTGAAAGCATTTCTATGAAAGCACCGACTCTTGTTCTGAGCTGTTCAGCATCCTGATCAGTGTAGTCTGTTTCAATTCCTAAAACAGGTATTCCCGCTTCCTTCACAGCTCTCTCAACAAAGTATCCCTCTGTGTCATACAGGTTACAGAACTTCAGGTTGACATCAATTATGCCGTCTACATTGTATTCCTTTGCCAGACGGAGGATGTCGTCAACTCTTCCCGTATTTGGAGTGAAGCATGCACAGTTTATTTTCATGTATCTGTCTGTCAGAGCCTTTAACTGTTCATCCATGGTTGTCTTGTCTTCGTCCACCATATTTTCAAAGTAACGTGTACCTGTACATGTTTCCTCAACCACAACAGCACCGCCACTCGTTTCAACGATGTGATGCAGCTTCCAGTTAGGTATCGCCATAGGAGTTCCCGTTATCATTATACGCTTGGTTCCTGCAGAGAAGACACTTACGTTATTTTTTACTCTTTCATCCAGTTCATCACATAATTTGTTTGTCATTGATGCAAAGCGGGCAGGATCATCATAGAAAGCAATTTGTGATATAAGAAGTACATCCTTGCCGCTTATAGGGAGGCTTTCATTTTTTCTGAATTCATACAGACGCTTCAATGCTCTTCTTTTTTCATTTATCAATTTTATTGCCTGAGATAATTTTTCAGGTGTAACCTTGTTTCCTGTAAACTCTTCAACCTTGTCCTTAAAAATGCTTATTTCATCCGTCCATGCATCTAAGTCCTTTTGTCTTTTCATCTGAGGTATGTCCATAACGTGGACAGGTACATCCTCCGCAAGTATTTCCCAGGCCTTTTTCTTTCCGTCACAGGTAGTTTCACCGACAAACATATCTGCGATTTTGAAGAAAGGACATGTTCTGTCAAGCCGCGCACCTACAGAAGCCTTAATCAGTGGACATGTGTTAGTCGGTAAAACCTTTTCTCCACCGGGAACCCAGAACTGTGAACCGCCGCATAATCCCGTAGCGATGGCATCAGCAGCAAATATTATTTCGTCAGGCACAAATACACAGAATGTACCGAATACCTTTCCGCCCTTTTTCTGAGATTCGATTAATTCCGCAGGTCTCACACCATGAATTTCCGATACAACAAAATTGTAATAATCCATTGATTCAGGTCTGTCCTCCTGAGATAAGTACACATCTCCGAAAGCCGTAGGCAATACTTCACACAACTGGTCATGAAGCTCTAAGTCCATACCTAAATCTTCCCACATTTGACGATAATCAGTCATTTACATCCTCCAAGTATTTTAATTTTAATACATACAATTAATTATAGTTAAAAAAAATACAAAATACAAATTAGTAAAACTAATGCTTGGAGCCTGTAAAATAAAAATTTGCTATACTAAAAAAAATATCTCCCGTCTTACTTTCCGGGAAATATCTTAAATTCGTCAACATTATCACCGTAGACTACAGTTAACGACGAATGCGGTAAGTTATGATCCGGTTCGGGCAGCACGCCGCACCCCGAAAGCCGCACATCAATTGTTTGTGAAATATTTTCTTTTACAATTTCTTTTACAGCATCATAATCATTTGAATATTTTTTTGCCAATGTCATATAGGGATTTTCACAAAGCTCTGCAATGTTATAATTTTCCCCTTCGCAGAGTGATGTGGAAAACACAGCAAAGACATCTTCAATTTGAGATAAAGGGGTCAACACCTCCTCGGTCAGTCCTGCCAGTGGTGCTCCCGTTATGAGAATTATTTCAGAGTCCTTGTTTTTAAAAAATATATTATCCCTCGAAGCTTCCTTCAATATATTATGTATTTCAGAAAGCTTTGCATATCTTTCATCCAAGTCCAGAATAAACTGGCCTCCATATATTATATTGTGCAAATCGCATACATTTATGGGACATTTCATTTCTGTGTACATACTGATGATATCTGTTGTTATTTCACTGATGCTGTTAATTTTACCAATTACCTCATTAAGCTTGTTTTCATCCATCTTCACAGAAAACTTATTTTCTGTAAACTTAATAAATTTTCTGTATTCCGCTTCAAGCTCTTCAGTAGTTTTGTGATTTTTAATAATGTAGGTGTCCTTAAACTCTGTGATTTTTGAAATCATCAAAGTTTTGTGAGGACACATATCATCGCCAATAATTACATCTGCAGAATAAATCAACGGACATCTTTCCGCAGCGGTATATCCATAGCTCGCCTTTATTAAAGAGCAGCTGTCTTTATCTATAATTCCGTCTGATGCGGCAATGTTGGAATCATCGATGCTGTAAACATTGACGGGTGTTATGTCCATTGCCCACAAAATTTCTCTGGGAATATTTTTGCCGAAAACACCTGCAACGTGTCTGGCCCGGCTTTTCAGTTGTATGGTATCAACATAAGCATTTCTCCTGGCATCCCGGAATTCTTCCAGCAAATCATAAAGCTTTTCCATTTTATCACCCTTAAGCTAAAAGCGCCGCGCCTATGGCACCGGCATATCGTGCCAACTGATTGGTTTTAACAGGCTTTTTCAGTTTCTGGCTAAGCTTTTTGCACATGTATTCACTGTCGCAGAATCCTCCTGTGAGGAAATAAGATTCACTTTTAGAATTATGCTTTCCGCAAAGATTCACAACCTTATTGGCTATTGAGCTGACAACACCGCTGGCGATGTCATTTTTAGAACAGCCCTTGCCTATGAGGCTTATAACCTCCGACTCCGCAAATACAGTACATATGGAGCTTATGGGGATTTCCTCGCCCTGCTCCGCAAGGTCGAAAATTTCAGACAAAGATACCCCCAGGGTGTTTGCCATAATTTCCAGAAATCTGCCCGTGCCCGCCGAGCATTTGTCGTTCATTAAAAAACTGGAAACAACACCGTTTTCAATGGAGATAATTTTTGTATCCTGTCCGCCTATATCTATGATTGCACAATCTCCTCCGTTTAAAAAAAGTGCTCCCTTTCCGTGACATGTGATTTCGGTTATAACCTTATCTGCATATGGTACTGAAACTCTGCCGTAGCCTGTAGCGGTTATGCTTGAATTTTCGGCAGTCACTCCCTTTTCATTCATCCAGCCGAGTATCATGTCTGCTGTTTCCTTGCTGCTCCAGCCTGTGGGCATCAGCAGTTTGTGAATAATTTCCTTTTTATCTTCTGACATTATCACTGCCTTTGCGGCAGTTGATCCAATGTCGATTCCAACGTTGTACACTTAATCCTCCTCAGGACACTCGAACCCCACCATAGCGGGGTTTAAGTTATATGGATTTCAAAAATTCATTGATGAGCTGTGTTGATTTCTTTGCGGCTATTTGCGTAAATGTGGGGAAATCCATATGAGCCGAGCCGTCAGCTTTGTCGGACATAGATCTGATGATACAGAAATCCACATCGTTGATGTAGCATACCTGTCCGATTGCGGCACCCTCCATTTCAGCACACAGTGCATCGAAATTACTGACGATAAAATCCTTTCTTTCGCTGCTGCAGATAAACTGATCTCCTGAAGCGATGGTTCCCACAACAACATTTGTGTCCTCAATGGTATCTGCAGACTTTTTGATTTTCTGAACCAATTCACACGGACAAGGTATTTTGACCAGATTGATTCCTGATATAAGTCCGCATGGATCACCGAATGCCGTTGTGTCAAAGTCATGCTGCACCACGCTGTCGGATATGACGATATCCGCTATATCCAGATCTGCGCTCAGACACCCCGCCACGCCTGTGTTTATAATTGCATCCGGGGCGTATTTCAATATCATTGTCTGTGCACAAATACCCGCATGAACCTTTCCCACTCCGCAGCGTGCAACAATGACATCCTTACCCTGCAATGTTCCGCTGTAAAAGGTTATGCGGCTGATTGTCTCTTTTTTTATATTTTCCATGCTTTCGATGAGCTCTTGAACCTCTACTTCCATGGCTCCAAGTATGCCTATTTTCATTGTTTCCCTCTCTTTAATCATTTTGGCATTATTTTATTATACAAAAATATAAAAGTCAAATATAACTGAATTAAAAAAGTATGAGTATAATTTAAGATTATTTTGTGTTAAAATAAATATCATGTTAATAATAAGGGTAATAATATGCATTATATATATATTGTTAAATGCAGTGACGGCTCATTGTACACTGGCTATACAACCGATCTGGACAGAAGAATGAAGGAGCATAACAGCAACACAGGAGCAAAATACACAAGAGGAAGAACTCCGGTGTCCTTGATGTACTATGAAGAATTTAACAGCAGGAGCGAAGCAACCAAAAGAGAGAGCGATATTAAGAAATTAAAAAGAGAAGAAAAAATCTTATTAATAAATGATGATAAAAATAAAATATAATTTGTATAGCATGTCAAATTTTGCTATAATTAATTAAATAAATTTAAGCGAAGGAGAGTCTGTATGAAAGATAATTTAGTGGTTGACAGTTGTGTGGACTTTAACGAAGATACACAGGATATTGCGAGAGTACCGTTCAGAATTCTGATCGATGAAGAAGAAATAGTTGATGAGAATTTAAGCATACATAGTCTTATAGCAAAAATGAAAAATACGAAGAACCAGATAAAAACAGCCTGCGCTCCTCCTGAGGATTTTATCAATAAATTAGTGGAGCACAAAAACAATTTTATAGTAACAATATCAAGCCAGTTAAGCGGCTCGTACAACAGTGCGATGGTAGCTGTTGAAAGCTTTAAGGAAAGGTTCCCTAACAGCTTTGTACACATTTTTGACTCAAAGACTGCGGCAGCGGGAGAAACAATGATTTCTATAAAGGTAAAGCAGCTGATAGAAGATAACTTCAATACTTCGGAGATTATAGAGCAGACAAACAAGTATATTTCCAAGCTGAGGACAATTTTTATACTTGAATCCTTAGACAATCTGGCTAAGAACGGAAGAATATCAAATTTTAAGGCCATACTTGGAAGCATGCTTCACATTGTTCCGATCATGGGAGAAGACGGGGAAGGCAGGATAGAGTTAAAAGAGCAGGTGAGAGGCAGAAAAAGAGCTTTTGCAAGATTGGTTGACATGATTTCCGAATATAATGTGGACTTTGAAAACACCGTACTTGGCATCACGCATGTAAATTGTCTCGAAAAAGCTGAGAAGCTACGTGATGATATAAAAGCAAAATATCCGTTCAAAGATGTTAAGATATTTAATTCATCGGGACTAAGCACCATTTATGCTGATGATGGAGGGATTGTCATAGCATTCTAAATGATAAAAATTATTTGTTAAGTTACATAATAAGTGGGTATATAAGCTATAATAAATGAATGCGGAGGGAAGTATGGATTACAAAGACATTATTTCGAAAATCAAATCAGTCAGAAATTATAAAGAGGATGTTGTAAGTCCGGAAATATTGCAGGAGCTTAAAGCTTATTACGAAAAAGGGAAAAGATTAATAGGTGAAATACAGCTTGATGCTATGCTGAAAAGTAAGGATGAGGTTTATGAAAATCTTAGAAATATGGCAGGCTATAATGACATGATGATTGAAGCGCCTCATTATTTGCTGTTTCTTTCCGAGGACAAGGAACATTACATAGAAAATACCGGATATGCCGTGCAGGATGTTATGCTTAAGGCCTTTGGTCTGGGAGTTGGCTCATGCTGGATAACCATCCATGACGGTGAAGCAATAAAAGAAAGACTTGGCATCGGTTCAGACAAGAAATTGTCGGCACTCATTGCTCTCGGCTATGATGATAATAAAAACAAGGTATTGTATGAAAATGTATCTGAATATAATCCTTCTCATGCGGAAGTGGAAATAGTGGAAGACAATGTTTCTGAAAGAATGAGAGTAAGAGATCTGGTTTATCTGAACAAATGGGGTGAGGATGCAGATCCTGAGGAACTGGCAAGAGTAGGACTTTTGGATGCATTCTTCTATGCAAGACTGGCACCGTCAACTAAAAACAGACAGCCATGGAGATTTGTTTATGATAACGGTATGGTTGTTCTTGCGTTGAGAAAAGATGAAAATATAAATGAATACGAACAAAAAGTTGATACAGGAATAGCAATGCTTTACTTTAAGCTTATCGTTGACAGCACATTGTTTAACTTAGAATGGAAATTCGGCAAGCCGGACAAGAATTACGCGGTACCGTCAGACTACGAAATAGTGGCACACTGCATCAGTTAATTAATGATATTGATTTTATCGGGACGCAGAAGCGTCCTTTTAATTTAAGGAGGAAAATATGAAAATAATAATTGATAAACATTTTTATGAAATAGTCGCAAAGGAATTCCCTGAGGTTGAATTTTACACCGAAATAGATC
>JAFACY010000077.1 GCA_023425285.1 Bacillota bacterium | reverse complement strand
CCGCTGCCGCTAAAATCAGATATGACGGCTTTTTGTAGTTTAAAATATTCTTTATTCTTGACATGACGTTGCTTTCCCCAAATGCAAGAGGAACCAGCAAGCCGCTTTGCTTCGCAGACAAGGACAGCAATGATTTGGAATAATTCATTCTTATATCCTCGCCTGTGCTTTTCATTACACTTTCATCACATGACATTTCCATATCCTTTGACATGAGAAAAAATGAAAGCCACACAAGGGGATTAAACCAATGTATTGCAAGAGAAAAAAATGAAATAAGCTTCACTATGTGATCATGTCTTCTGATATGTGTTTGCTCATGCTTTATTATATATTTTAGTTCGTTGTCCGACAGATTGACAGGAATATATATTTTGGGTCTGATAATTCCCAATACAAACGGTGTCTTAATCCTGTCAGTTTCAAAAATATTATCATTAACAAGAGTAGCAGTATTAAGGATGTTCTTTAATTTCAGATATGAAACTGTTCCATAAATTAAAAAGACTGTTATTCCTATGATCCAGATGATTGGAGCGGCTTCTGTCATTGTTTTCATGAAACTAAAGCCTGATGCCGGGTCTGACGGTATTACCGGAGAGTGAACTGTATTACTTACTGCATTTTCTGCAGCCGTGGTTTCATTATCCATAACAGGATGTACACCCATTATATTCTCAGATACAAATCCCGAATTTTCAGGCATCATGCTGACGCTGCTGCCGAACGAAAATGGGCACACCAGACGGAAAAGCACAATCAGCCACAAAGCATATGAAAAAATCTTCGGTGTTTTTTTAAGAAAAAATCTTGCTATAATTACAAATATCACAGCATAGCTTGCTGTTAAGCTCATACTTAATACTGTTAAAAACAAACTATTCATTCTGAGCCTCCTGAAATATTTTTTGCCCTCATAGGTTTACTGCAATAAATCTTACAATTAAGTTTATCACGATAAACCTACCTTGTCAAGAAGTAAGAAAAATTAATTTTTTCTCATTTATATCTCGTTGTATTAATAAAATTAACCTTAAAATTAATAATGTTAATTTTAAGGTTAATTTTATTAATATTTTATTGACATTTTATAAATATGAGTATATATTAATTATAAAAGGATGGTGAGCAAATGAAATACAAAGCACCAAGCATATGTCCCGTATGCGGTAATAAACTTTCAATAACAAAACTTCATTGTCATAAATGCTCCACTTCAATCGAGGGTGATTTCCAGCCATGTGAATTTTGCAGTCTGCCGGAGGAGGATCTTGACTTTGTCAAGGTATTCATCAAGTGCCGCGGAAGTATTAAGGATGTTGAAAGAGAATTAGGCATCTCATATCCCACTGTCAGAAGCAAGCTGGATGCAGTAATAAAAAGCCTTGGATTCGAAACAAAAGAAGAGCCAATCAAGGAAGACAAAAATATAAAGGCAGAAAAAAATGCCATACTTGATCAGTTGTCAAATGGAGAGTTGTCACCTAAGGAAGCGGCAGAAAAAATAAAAAATCTGTAATTAATTGGAGGTCCAAAATGGATGAACAAAAAAGAATATTGGAAATGATTGAAAACGGTCAGATTACTGCCGCAGAAGGAATGGAGCTGTTAAACGCTCTGAATTCATCAAGTGTACATGAGCAAAAAGAAAGCAATATAGTACCGTACAATTCTGTAAAACGTAATTATAAGTTTCTCAAAATAAGAGTTACATCAGATGATAATTCTGTAAATGTCAAGGTTAATATTCCTATACGTTTATTAACTGTCTTAGGCGGCATAGCCGGTAAAATGTCAACCATGGTACCCAAGGACGCCCGCGAGGAATTAGAAAACCAGGGTGTAGACATAACAAGTATAGATTTTGCCAAAATTATTGAAGAGTTAATGAACGGAACAATAGATGACCCAAGCATAGTAGACATTGAAACCTGGGACGAACAACAAAATACAACCATAAAAGTAAAAATATACGCCGAATAAAAACAATGAGAGGACAGTTCCCGCTGACTGTCCCCTCATCGTTTTTCATTACATATTTGCGGAAATTATACAGTATGACCATTATACTTACTCAATATAAGTAGTCCACTTTCCGCAGTTATTGCAAAGATATATCGCAAAATCCAAAATCTCATCAGCCGTATCTAAATAAAAAGTAGCCATTTCCTTATTTCTTATAAAGCCTATATTTCTTTGCCAGATGCTGAAGTTTTCCATCCCGCAATTCGGACACTCGGAGTCACACTTTCCGACGTGCTCAAAGTCATCAACGGTTATTCCATTGTCTTGTAAAAGCTTTACGACTGCTTCTTCGCAGTCGGTTTCTGAATAATCTGCTATCAAATTTTCCAACATCAAAAATTCACTCATAAGAGCCTCCTGATATTTTATGTTCATCAATAAGTTCTATATAACTGTTTACATATACTTATCTTTATATTCCTGCGTATGCTCAATAAGGCAAATGCGAACTCCGTTTGGATCCAGAACAAAGGTCATACGTCCCACTGTGGTCGGGATTGCAGGGCATGTAGTTTCGTACCCCTTTTCTCTTAAATGCATAATCGTCTCATCAAGATTATCCACATCCGTTCCAATGGAATAGAGTCCTGTTTCAAAGTTCTTGTTTTCTATCAGCTCTATACTTGCACCGTTTTCACTATTCATGATTGTGATAGCACTATCGTCCGGAGTATTTACATGATAGCCTTCTTTAAATCCTAAGACATCTCTGTAAAACTTGATGGATTCCTCCAGATTTTTTACAATCATTGTTGAATACTGTACCTTGATTTTCATAATCTCTAACCTCCGTTTCAATTCAAAATCAGAGGGGATTATTTCCCCTCTGATTGCTTACATTATAAACATTCTTGTTGTCGCTAATTCTTTTACACTGTTTGCTGTGAATTTTACTGTGTGCGCATCTATTTGTGTTACTCCTGGATAAAACGATGCGTGTCTTGCGTTTTTATGTTCCTTGTAGTTTATTTCAACTTCAAATTTTTCCGGGATGTTAAGCTTACATGATGATATATGCTTTAAGCCGTTTTTAACTCCCTCTTTTATAAGGTCGCAGGCGAGCTCGGGATTTATGCTTATTGTAGCTCCTCCCACACCTTCTTTAACCGCAACTGTTTCGATGCCTTTGTTGAATTCCTTTGCTTTTTCACACAGCATTTTGTCGCCGCTGAGGAAAACAACAGGCACTCCGTAATCTGCCGCCGAATATGAATTTAAAACAAACTCTGAAGCGTATTCCCCGTTAACCTTTATATAATTGATATTTGTATTCATGGTGTGTGCCAATGGGTTTCCGTCTGTTCCTGAAGCTGTGTGATAGCCTATGAATATTGCCGCATCAAAGCCTTCGCCTATACCTGCAACCATTGAATCAGGATCGCTGGTCCAGCTGCGGCTCAGCTTGGCACATTTAGGCAGCTTTGTCATATCAATGTTTCTTGCGGAATCATGAGCATCCTTGATGAATATTTCCTTTGCTCCCATAGCAAGTGCACCCTCACATGCAGCTACTGTTTCCCTTGTCATCTGGTCCGCAAATTGCTTGTAATCATGGTTTCCTAATGTTGTTTCGCTCCATGTCGTACATCCTGTTACGCCTTCAATATCTACGCTTATAAATACTTTCATCTTTCCCTCCTGAATTTTTGCTTTTTATCCCTATGACTGTCTTAGCAGTGATAATACATTTTCTATTTGTAAACGCACTCCCGTTTTTAAGCACTCTTCGTCTATGTCGAATGTATCTGTGTGGATCAGAGAGGTAATGCCTCTTTCCTTGTTGCCGCATCCCAAGTGGAAGAATGCTCCCTTTGCCACGTCTGAAAAATATGAGAAGTCCTCCGCACCGAGGCTCGGGAATTCCTTGAACACCACATTTTTCTTACCAAGCAGTCTTTCCGCATTTTCCTTTACTACATCAACGACCTCATCATTGTTTATCAGTGCCTGATATCCGTCATGAAAATTCACCACACCCTGACCGCCGTACGCACTTGCGGTATTTGTAACTATATCCCTGATTCTCTGTTTGGCATAATTTCTTGTATCGTCATCCAGAGCTCTCAGTGTGCCTGTTATATTAACCTCGTCGGCTATAACATTGTCCTTCACTCCGCCTGATATTCTTCCCAGTGATATTACCACGGAATTAAGCGGTGAAATATTTCTGCTTACAATGGTCTGAAGTGAAGTTATAACACTTCCCGCCATTGTAATTGCATCTATGCCCTTGTCCGGATATGCACCGTGCGCGGATGTCCCCTTGAGTGTGATTTTAATTGAATCTGTGGATGCGTTAAGCTTGCCGTATTTCAGTTCAACCGTGCCTGCCTCGATGTATGCCATTACATGCAATCCCAGCACATAGTCAACTGTCGGATTCTGCATGCAGCCTTCCTTAACCATTCTTTGTGCTCCGCCGATTGTTTCTTCCGCAGGTTGAAACAAGAGCTTCACATTTCCGTTTATTGAGTCTTCCGAATCAGCCATTTCCTTCATCACCTTGGCTATACCCAAAAGTATGGTTGTATGTGCATCATGACCGCAGGCATGCATAACTCCCTCGTTTAATGAACAATATGAATGATCGCCTTTTTCATTTATGGGAAGAGCATCTATGTCCGCTCTGATACCGATTGTTTTTCCGGGTGATTTCCCTTTTATCAGACCTACAACCCCTGTTTCGGCGCAAACATAATTTTCAATTCCCCATTCGTTTAAATAGTCCTGTATTTTTTTCTGTGTTCTGAATTCCTGCTGGCTGAGCTCGGGGTTCATGTGAAAATCTCTTCTTATATGTACCAGCTCGTCAAATATTTCTTCAACTCTTTTATTTATATCCATGACTGCTCCTGCAATAAATAATTTAATATCTTTACGACTTTGCCGCCCTTAGTGTACACTCTGGGAGTCCTTATCGAAAACTTACAAACCACTTCATTTTTATTTGTATTTAACAAATCCGCCATAGCCTGGATATTCATTGTATTTCCTGTTCCGTCGCCATATATTATTACATCATCTCCGACCCTTGCTTCCGGTATATCCGTCAGGTCAACCATGCATTGATCCATATTTATCACACCTACTATGGGAGCCCTTTTACCGTGAATGGTGACGAAGCTTCCGCCCTTCAGGCGTGGATAACCATCCGCATATCCCATAGGCAGGGTTCCCACGGGTGTTTTCTTCGTGGCCTTCCATCTGTAACCGTAGCTTACTCCTTCTCCCGGCTGAAGCTCCTTAATCATATATATTTTTGTTTTAAATGTTAAAGCCTGCTTCATAACAACTTCATCACTCTCATATGATTTCAGACCATATAAGATCGATCCCGGTCTTATCATGTTCAGCCTGTACTCCGGATAGTCTATGGCAGAAATACTGTCACAGATATGCTTATATCTTAAATGACATCCTTTTTCTTTTATTTTGCTGATTGCATTCATAAACTTTATGTATTGCTTGTCGTCTTCTTCTCTGTTTGTTAATGCAAGATGCGAAAAAATTCCCTGGACCTCTATATTTTTCAAATCAAAAATTTTAACTATTTCATCTATACTTTCCTGACAATCCTGATATCCTATGCGATTGAGTCCTGTGTCATATTTTATCTGAACCTTGGAAATTGTATTGTATTTAATGCTTAAATCATTGATTAACACAGCCTGTCTCATTGAAAATACGGTCTGCATTATATTGTTTTTTACTACATATTCTAAATATTCATCGGGAGTGTAGCCCATGATGAATATTTCGTAATCCTTATAATGATTTCTCAGCTCCAATGCTTCGGTCAGTGTAGCCACTGCAAGCATGTCCGCTCCGTTTTCCATAATGGTAGGTGCTATATCAACTGCCCCGTGTCCATAAGCATTTGCCTTTACAACTGCAGCCATTGCCACATCTTTTCCCACTATTTCTTTCAGCTTCCTTACATTGTAAGCTATGTTGTCCAAATTTACTTCTACGTAAGTATCCCGTAATAACGGTTGATTCATTTGCCGCCTCCCATTGTTCACCTATAGTTTTATACTGTTCCGCTTTCTGTAAATATAATTTTATTGTTATAGGCATCTAACTTTACGTAAGTGCCAAGAGGAATCGTTGGCTGAGGGAAGTTGTGTCCTGCCCTGAAATTGCCTATAACCGGCTTGTTGAAAGGTACTACCGTGTTATTGATTACTTCCTCCAACGTCAGATCAAGACCGCCCTCATAAGCTTTTTGTTCCCTTTTACAGTTAGTAAAGGTGCCGAATATAACAGCTCCACAATCTTTAAATTTGCCCGCCAGGCTTAAGGATGTGAGCATCCTGTCTATTGCGTATATCGGCTCATCGATTTCTTCTATAAAAAGGATTTTTCCCCTTGTATCAATTTCATATTTCGAGCCCAGAGTCGATACTAAAAGCATCAGGTTGCCGCCTGCAATTATTCCTTCCGCAGTACCGGCATTATATGTAATGAGCTCTTCACCCGGTGGATTTGCATACAGTCCCACAGGTTCATTTGTAAAAATATTTTTCACCAGACTGTCATGGGTATACGGTTCAAAGCTCACATTTCCATCCTTAATCTCAGCATAGTTGGATGTAGCCATTGGTCCGTGAAATGTTATCATACCGCATAGTTGGTTGAATGCAGTGTGAAGGGCTGTTATGTCGCTGAAGCCCATAAAAACCTTAGGATTTTTCTTAATCATTTCATAATCGAGCATATTCAGTATACGCGGCGTTCCGTATCCTCCGCGAAGGCATATGATACCCTTTATGCTTTCATCCCTGAAGCTGTCATTTATATCTTTTGCTCTCTCTTCATCACTTGCAGACAAGTGACCGTAATTAGTATAGCATGTAGGAAACATAACCGGATTCAAGCCTAAGCTTTTTAACTTAAGCTCTCCGTTTCCAACTGATTTTAAGTCTGTTGCCGAAGACGGTGCCACTACTGCAACCTTATCTCCCATGTTTAATTTTTTTGGCTTAATCATAGCTCCCCCTGTGCCGCGCTTTCACCCTCCGCACTTGCATCATCTGAATTCACAGCTAAATTAACATTGTATATATCATAGACCAATTTTGTTATTTCTTCACCGTCAGCTAAATAAAATGAATACTTGCCCAGCATCCTGTCGGTTCCGGGAAGCGTGGTAGTTTCTAAATTATCTGCCGAGAAGCCTATGGCATCCTTTGCCAGCCCTAACATGTCAGTCAGTGTCAGATCTGTTTTAACATGAGGATACACCGCACTCACCACACTCGGAAGCTTTAAGCTCAATGATTTTTTTACGGCAGCCTTTATGAACTGCTGCTGTGTCTGAACTCTACCGAGATCACCGTTAGGATAGCTTCTGTATCCCTCAATGTTAGATTTTCTGAATCTCAGGAGCTGCAATGCCTCATCACCCTTAATGAGTCGTTTGCCGCCCGGTACATCAATATTTAACGGTGGCTTATCATATGGATCATAGTATCTCAAATGGAACGGAACCTCAAACTCAACTCCTCCTACTGCATTTACGGCAGCTCTCAATCCGTCATATTCGATTGTGGCATAGTTGTCGATAGGAATTCCCGTCAATTCCTCAACGGCTTTAATCAAGGCTTTGATTCCTTCCTCCTCCATACCGTATACGGCATTGATTTTTTGTACATCCGAATATTTTTCATACCCTTCTCTGTAGAAGTATGTATCTCTCGGTATGGATATGACATTTGCTTCCTTCGTTTTTCTGTCAAAGCTTGCTAGCATTATTGTATCCGTTCTCGGCCCTTCCAGTCCCACCACCAGGACATTTATTCTATTGCTGTCCTTCATGGCTTTTTCTAAAGGAGTCTGGAACGGATTATCTTCGTCATCCTCAGGATCATCATCTTCACCGGATATGATATCATCCGGGTCTGTTGGTGATGAGAATTTGGTATAGGTGTATATTCCTGTTGCTCCCACTAATGAAAATATTATGAGTGAAAATATAAATATTTTAAGAAACTGTTTCATTTTATGATTCCGCCTTTAATCAATTGTTTTCTGTTGTATTTTCTGGTGTTTTATAAATGTTCAATACCATTTCGGCTATATCTTCCTTGTCGGGCAGATAAAATGATAATCCCTCCAAAGGTGCCTCTTCACCAGGTAAAGTGTTCATGTTTATGTTATCTGTTGAAAATCCTATTACGCTTCCTGCCAGACCGATTAGATCCATCAGCTTTAAATTAGTGTCTATGTACGAATATGCTTCC
Organism: Bacillota bacterium; assembly: GCA_023425285.1. GTDB lineage: Bacteria > Bacillota > Clostridia > Tissierellales > Sedimentibacteraceae > Sedimentibacter. Next base: position 8,943 of record JAFACY010000077.1, on the reverse strand, counting down.
TTTATCAGTGATGGCAGCTCGAATCCCAGGGCTTTCCTGGCTGCTGATTTTATAAACTGCTGCTGCGCTTCAATCCTGCCCAAATCCTGATTACTGTATCCTTTTCTGTATCTCAGAAACTTTAATGACTGCTCACCGTTCAAAACCTGCCTGCCCTCCGGTATGTCTATATGCAGAGGCGGTTTATCGTAGGGATCGGAATACACCATGTGGAATGGAACATCTACCTCCACACCGCCCAGCTTATCTACACACGCGACCACCGCTTCATAATCTATAATCACATATTTGTCTACCGGAATGCCCAGAAGTTTCTGAACCGATGCGGTCAGACTTTCAATTCCTTCCTGAGCATAAACAGCATTGATTTTTTTAAGCTCCGCCGGATCATTGCTGCTCCTTGGATAATATGTATCTCTCGGTACGGATATTAAATCGGCTTTTTTGCTTTCCGTATCGTAGCTTGCCAGAATTATGGTATCCGTCCTTGTGTTCTCAAGACCTACAACGAGAACATTAAATCGTTTGCTGTTTTTAGCGAGCCTGCCCACAGCCGTGTTATAATCAAATGTGCCCGACTCATATATATTTGACGTATTTATTGCTTTATTTGTTTCCTTTGTCTGAATTTTTCCTATAACAATGTCCTTGTCTACAAAGACAATATATCCTAAGGCCGTCACACTCAATATCACCGTAAGAAAAATAACAGACGCAAAAAATATCTTTAAAAAATGCTTTATCATACGTTCCCCTAAATATTAATTTTGCCATATTAACGTTTCAATTATACTCAGTTCATTGATATATGTATTATATCAAAGCATTAAATTAATTTCAAATATTTATTAACGTTAATTCACATTAAATATGGACTCTGCAAAGCTTGTGCACAAGCTGCAAAATTACGCATATCATGTCAAAACACTAATATTTATGCACAGTATTTTCCCGAGAAAAACATTTTCTTTTTTTGCAATTGTTTAAGTTATGGTTTAAATTCTAACCATATCCCTATTATGAAAATTATTTATCAATTTTTTAATAAATATGTATTGCATTTTTAATGGAAAACTGTTACAATACAAATATCTTTTTTAATATCGGAGGATTTTTTTAATGAAAACAGGCACAGTTAAATGGTTTGATTCAAAAAAAGGTTTTGGTTTTATATCTTGTGATGATGGCAAGGATGTATTCGTACATTTCTCCGCAATATCTTCAGATGGATTCAAAACTCTTGAAGAAGGCCAAAAAGTAAACTTTGATATAGTTGACGGTCAAAAAGGACCTCAGGCTAACAACGTTACTTTAGCATAATTTGTTTACGAAATAATATTTAATATAGATATTGCAATAATTATATTAAGATATTTCAAAAGACATGAAAAGAACTATTCGCATAGTTCTTTTTCGTTTTATTTATTCTTTTTCATTTCTCGCAAATCATCTCAATTGCTCCAAGGTCGGCATTCCGCTTTGAGCACCCAGCTTGGTTATTGAAAATCCTGCTGCCTTGTTTGCAAATCTGATTGCATCTTCGAGATTTTCACCTCTTACGAGGGCTGATCCGAGGCTTCCGCAAAATGTATCTCCCGCTCCTGTGGTATCAACAACCTCGACCTTAGCTGAAGGTATAAGTCTTATTTCATTACCGTCAAAATATTTTACTCCCTCCGAGCCCATTGTAACTATAAGCTTGTTAGGATACTGCCTCAATACATCCTCCGTATTGTTTTCACCAAACAGCAGCTTAAGCTCATGCTCGTTCGGTGTTATGTAAGTGGTTTTTTCAATTATACTGCTGTTTAATTCCGCCGCAGGCGCAGGATTGAGAAGAACCCTGACATTATTCTCCGCGCACAGTTTCAACGTATACTCAACGGTGCTCAAAGGAATTTCAAGCTGCATTAAAACCATATCAGCCGATAAAATAATATCCTTGTGCTTGTCTATAACGTCCTCTGTCAGACAAGAGTTGGCTCCCGCTATAACTATGATGCTGTTGTCATTTTCGGCAACAACTATATTGGCAACACCGGTGCTTACACCGTTTAATATTTCAACACAATCCGTATTCACTCCCATGGATTTAAGATTGTTTATTGAAAATTCACCGTTCGGATCGTTACCGACACAACCTACCATGAAGCTTTCAGCACCTAATTTGGCTGCCGCTACGGCCTGATTTGCACCTTTGCCGCCCGGTATCAGCGAAAAAGAGTTTCCAAGCACTGTCTCGCCCGCCTTTGGTCGTATATCCGAGGTAAAAACCATATCTGCATTGATTGAGCCTACAACAACAATTTTACCCATAATAATCTCCTATTCTATCTTTGAAAACAGTCAGAGAGAACCGCCCCCTCTGACTGCTTTTTAATCTAATTTTTTAAGGTCTTGTAACAGTATTTCTCTGAATTTGTTCAGGTCTACGCCTGTCAGAACCATGGGGCAGGATTCGTCGTATTTAATCCATTCTCTCACGTCGCACACGGTGTTTCCTCTGCTTAACTGCTCTGAGCAGTCAACCTTTACATCCATGTGTCTGCCGGTGTATAGCTCGGGATGGATTAAGTACATAAAGGCACTGGCGTCATGTATGGGTGTGAATGTTCCGTTGTTGACATGGTCACCGCGAAAATAGAAATTCAATATCTCACCGCACATTTTTGTGACCCTGCCGCTGCTTTTCAAAAGCTCGTTAACATCATCCCTAAAAAGTCCCGTCGAATGAGTGACATTTAATCCGCTCATAACTATCGGGAGCTTTGAATCAAACACTATTCTTGCCGCCTCGGGGTCTGCCCACACATTAAATTCCGCAACGGGTGTGGTGTTTCCCACCGTTGTGGAGCCGCCCATGATTGACAGCAGCTCTATTTTTTCCATGACCTCCGGAAATGTTTTGATGAGCAGTGCAATGTTGGTCAGCGGTCCTATGGGAACCAATGTAACTTTCCCCTCGGATGCCATGATTGTATCTCTTAAAAATAACACAGCGTTGTCCGGACACAATTCCTTCGTATGAGGAAATTCGTAATCTCCCACTCCGTTTTCACCATGGACATTAACTGCAGGACGCTTTTCCCTTATTAATGGACATTTTGCACCCTTGGCTATCTTCACATCCTTGTCAAGAAATGACATCAGACCTATTGTATTATGTGTTACTTTTTCTATTGTCTGATTGCCTGCAACCGTAGTGATACCCAATATGTTAAATTTATCTTCGTTTGCAAATGCAAAGCAAAGTGCAACAACATCATCTATCCCCGGATCACAGTCAATAATTATATTTCTTTTTTCCATATGGCATCACCTCTCGCTTAGTTTTTGTCTTTTCTTCATTCTTACGTAGCTGTATATTGCCAGACCTATGATTGTAGTAACATAAGGAATCATCTGTATCAGTTCATACGGCCAGTTTCCAAGCTGAAGTATGTTGGACAGTGCCGATGCGGCTCCAAAAAGAAGTGACACCGAAAAGCCTCCCACAGGTGTATTGCCTCCCATTGAGCTTGCAGCCAGAGCGATGAAACCTCTGCCGGCAGTCATGCCGGTTGTGAAGTATGTCATATATCCGCCTGACAGGAAGAATCCTCCCATTGACGCCAGCACGCCACTTATAACCAATGCTATGTACTGTATTTTCTTGGAGCTTATTCCTACTGATTCGGCAGCGTTTTTATTTTCTCCCACGGCTCTGATTCTTAAGCCCAAGGGCATTTTATATAAGAATATGTGTACTACCGCAACCATTATCAGCGATACATACGTCAATACGTTTTGATTGGATATAACCGCACCTAAGTACGGAATATTTTCTATAACAGGAATACTGATTCTTGGCAGCGGAACTGAATTTACCGAGGATGAAACTCCTCTGTCTCCGGAAAGCATAAGCAGTATCAGGATCGTCGCTCCGTTTGCAATGAGGTTTATGGCTATTGCCGCCAGAATCGCATCTGTTTTCAGCCTGAGCACGAAGAACGCCAGTAAAAGTCCTATCAGACCGCCCATGACCATAGTCAGAAGAAGCCCCATTAAGCCGCTCTGGAACATTGCAGAAAACAATACGCCAAACAGTGCCGAAAACAGCATTATACCCTCAAGAGCCATGTTTATAATTCCACATTTTGCTGCCACTGCTGATGCCAATGTTGCAAAAAGTATAGGGGTTGTAGCCCTCAGGGTGGCATTCAGAAATTCAGGTGATAAAATCGCATCTATTATCATTATTCTGCCTCCTTAGCATTGCTCAAAGAGAGTCTTGCTTCTTTTGCAATCATTTTGTGTTTATACTTACTTAAAAATTGTTCTGCAACTACTAACAGTATTATGATACCCTGAGCAACAATAATAATTTCAGTCGGTACGTTTGTTGCAATTGACATTTTTGTGGCACCTGTTCTTAAATATGCCAGAAAGAATGCGGCAAAAGGAACGTACAACGGATTCTTTTTAGCCAGGGTGGTAATGATAATCGCATCCCATCCGTATCCCAGTGATGAAGTCCACGAAAAACGGTTGTACATACCCAGCATTTCAACTCCGCCGCCAATACCGAATATGAATCCGCCGATAAGCTGTGATATCAATGTAACCTTTAAAACATTAATTCCCGAATATTTTGCAAAATCACTGTTTTCTCCTGTTACACGGATTTCATATCCGATTTTTGTTTTATATAACAATACATATCCTAAAAATGCAACCGCCAGTGCAATAAATAAGCCCAGGTGTATTCTTGTGCCCGGTATAATTGAATTAAGCTGAATGTGTGCCGGTATGGCAAATGAAACTACGGCTCCGGCCTTCGGGTCTCTCAGAATATAGTTCAGCACATAGTTTGCAAAAAATACTATAATATAATTCATCATCAGGGATGAAACCAATACATCCGAATCAGTCTTTATTTTCATCACAGCAGGAATTGCCGTAACCAAAGCTCCGAAAACTCCGGCAGCCAGTATGCACAGCCATGGACTCAACCCCATAGGCATGGCAAAATTAAGTGCCATATATGTTGTAAGCAGACCGCCCAGGTGGAAGGAACCCTCTCCTGCCAGGTTTATCTGGTTTGCAGAAAACATAATGCTTATACCCACACCCGTAAAAATTAACGGGATCATCTTTTCAATTACATTTCCGAAGCTTCTTGTACTCTTCAAAGGTCCGGTCAATAATTCCAGTATGGCCTTTACCGGTTCATCGCTGGCAATTAAAATTATCAAAAATGAAATTAACAACGCAATACCGACAGCCAGTACCATACGCAACATATCAAATTTCTTGCTACTGTTCATATATTATGCCCTCCAAAACTTCATCTTTTTTAATTCCCAGCATGTACTTACCCAGTTCTTCCTCCGTAAGGTTTTTAACATCCGTGAAAACTCCGGAGAACTTGCCCTTGTACATTACGGCAAGCCTGTCACTGAGCTCAAACACCTCATTGAGGTCTGCCGAAATCAGTATTACGGCACATCCGGCGTCTCTGAATTCAATAATTCTTTGTCTTATGAAGGATGCCGCTCCGACATCTATACCTCTTGTGGGCTGGTTTGCAATTATGATTTTCGGTTCAGTGGAGAACTCTCTGGCAACAACCACCTTTTGTATATTTCCTCCGGACAGCATTCCCACGCTTTGCTTGTATGATTTACATTTAATCAGATATTCCTCTATGAGATTGTTTACTCTTTCTTCAATTTTCTTTAACTTAAGCATAACCCGACCTGAATACTCGGGACTGTCATATTGGTTTGAAAGCAAATTGTCCATGATGTTCATATTTGCCGCACAGCCCAGAGTCATTCTGTCTTCGGGTATGTGTGATACCTTTAAATCCCGTATTTCATTTATGCTCTTATCTTCGATATTCTGATCAAATATCAGTATATCTCCGCAATATTTCTTTGTAAGTCCTGTCAGGGCTTCCACAAGATGTCCCTGACCGTTTCCTTCAACACCGGCTATACCGAAAATCTCGCCCTGCTTTACATCAAAGGATACATCGTCAACCCTCACCACTCCCGTGGTTCCTTCAACTATGAGATTACGGACCTTCAGTGCGGTTTCCTTCAGGTTCAGAGGTTTTTTATCAAAGGACAGTACAACGTCTCTTCCTACCATGAGCCTTGACATTTCACTCGTGGATATTTCGCTTACATTATGCGTACCCTTGCTTTTACCGCTCTTCATTATGGTTGCTCTGTCGCATATGCTTTTTATTTCATCAAGCTTGTGGGATATGAATATTAATGTGTGTCCCAATTCCTTCAATTTTTTAAGCTGTACGAACAATTCTTCCGTTTCCTGTGGTGTAAGTACCGCTGTGGGCTCATCCAATATTAAAATGTCGGCACCTCTGTAAAGCGCCTTCAGTATTTCAACCTTTTGTTTTATACCAACGGGAAGCTCCTCAACTCTTTGTGTAACGTCTATGTCAAAATTGTATTTTTGCGCCAGTTCTCCGGAGATTTCAACTGCCTTGTTCATATCGACAAAAATGCTTTTCTTAGGTTCGATACCAAGAACTATATTTTCGGCAACCGTCAATGACGGAACAAGCATGAAATGCTGGTGAACCATACCGATTCCCTTCTTGATTGCTTCCAGCGGAGATTTCAGACGTATTTCTTCTCCATTTAAAAAAATCTGCCCCTGCTCAGGCGATTCTAATCCAAACAAAACCTTCATCAGAGTACTTTTACCTGCTCCGTTCTCTCCTAACAAAGCATGTATCTCTCCCTTCTGAAGCTCTAAGGTAACATCTTCGACGGCAACTATCCCATTGGGATAAATTTTCATTATATTCTTCATCTCAAGCACGTTATGGCTCATAGTCTTCGTTTCCTCCGTTAGTATGTTGTTATTAATAATTAAAAATTGACGGCCGTAGCCAACCAGGCTCAAGCAGGCAATTTTTAATTATTAATTATGCACAACAGCCAAGAAACCCTTGGCTGTTGTGTAATTGTTCATCTGTTATTGTACAGAATCCTTTATAGCTTGAATTTCTTCTGTTGATTTTCCTAATGCAGTATCAACAGTTATTTCTCCGCTGATTATCTTTTGTTCCAATTCTTCTAACTGAGCTCTTATAGCTGCAGGAACCATTTTTTCATAATGAGCATCCTTAACTATTTCAACTCCGCCTTCTGAGAATCCTAATGATTCTGCCTTGCCATATTCAAGTTTACCCTCTAAATCAAGCTTGATAGCTCTTATTATAGAGTTTCCTACGTTCTTAAGTGCTGAAGTCGGAATGTAATCAGCCTTGTCAGGCAACAATGCAGCCTGGTCGGAGTCAACGCCAAATGCGTATCTTTTCGCATCAACTGCCGCTTCAATTTGTCCTAATCCCGCAGCGCCGGCTACGTTGTATCCAACGTCAACTCCACCGCTCTGGTACTGAGTCAAAGCTAAATCTTTTCCTTTAGCTGAATCCCAGAAATCTCCTACGTAAGCTATTTTAACTTTTACATCAGGATTAACTTCTTTTGCTCCCTGGATGTATCCAAGCAAGAAGTCATTGATTATTGGGTTTTCCATTCCGCCAAGGAATCCTATGGTGCTGTTTGAAGGATCTACCATAGGAAGTGAGCCGTCAGTTGTCATCAACGCAGCAGCCGCACCTACAAGGAATGATACTTCATTTTGTTTGTAAAGCACGTTGTAAATATTTTTATGTTCTCCTGATGTGAAATCAAATGTTTCATCAAAGAATATAAATTTTTGGTCCGGGAATTCTTTTGAAGCTTTTGCTAATGCGTCATACATCTGCCATGTTCCAACTATTATTACGTCATACTCTTTTTTGTCGCAGTATTCAAGTAATGTAGGTTCCCATTTTGGTTCATCTTCAGGTTTAGCACCCATTTGCTCAACCTTGAAATCAAACTTATCAGCTCCTAATTCAGCTTTTAATTTTTCCAATCCACTGTTAGCTGAATCGAAGAATGATTTGTCTCCTAAATTTCCGTTTAACAATAATGCTGCAGTATACGCTGCCTTTGGTGCTTCTTTTTGTCCGCATGCAGTCATTGAAAATACCATAACAACTACAAGCATTAACGCAAGTATTTTTTTCATTTTCTTAAATTCCTCCTAAACTGCTTTTCTTATGTATTTTAAAGTATCTTCTACCAATGTCTCCAGCTCTACTTCCTCATAATATCTCATATAAGTCGTAAGCTTGTTAAATGCCGGAGAAATCAGTCGTTGTGGAATGATACGCATTCCCTTCTGAATTCCCAGTACAGGCATAATCATACCTGCATTGCAGTCTGCATCTATTCCGCACATGGTTATGATGTTCAGAGTTTTGTCATAATCTCCTTCACCGTACATGAGCGCGATTATTTCACAGCATGCATTGGGATAAGCATGTATCCAGTTGTATTTTATATATTTTTCCTCGCACTGTTTAAGTGCGTCCTGCCAATTATCATATTTAAGGCAGCAATCGTAAGCAAATTTCACCACAGAATAATATTCACTGTCCGCGGGTATTAACGAAATCGACTTTTTAACTATGTCCTTAACATCATCATTTATGAATGACATGGATATCATAACCGCATTGAATATTTCACCCAATATTCCGTTATTGATATGTGATACCTCGCCGTCAATCCACGCAAGTCTTGCAGCAAGCTCAGGATTTCCCGGAGCAACCATACCGCATATTGCACCTCTCATTTGCGCTCCAATCCATTCATTGAAAGGATTGTTCCATTTTGCGCTTTCAGGAGGCATCATTCCTGCACGTATATTTCTTAAGGCTAATTCCTCAGCAGACCATCCCACGGGTATAAGCCCTATCCACGAAAGTGCTATGTCCTTGCTCGTAACATCGTAGCCCTTGTCCTTGAATGCATCGAGAAATGCAATTTCAAATGTTATATCATCGTTGTATGTATTGGGCTCTCTTATATA
>JAFACY010000016.1 GCA_023425285.1 Bacillota bacterium | reverse complement strand
AAAAGACGTCGTCGTTTCTTTCTCATTATCCTTACTGCATCCAACCAATGCAGAAATGACTGTTAAAACTGCAATTACTAAAAATATCAGTTTAAATTTTTTGCTTTTCATTATTTTCCCCTTTATTTATTTTCTTTTAGTAAGCCACATATTGTCCCCATGAAAATAAAACCCCCTTAAGGGGTTTTAAGCATTTGCGGTTTCCTCAAATAAACCGGTGCCTATGAGATGCTCGGCATGTTCGAAGTTTGCAAAATTAGGTGCGATAGGTGTAACAGAAATATATCCCTGTTTCACGAAATGTACGTCTGAATTTTCAGCCATAGGTGCCACACCTGCCAGCCGAAGATCATAGCGGCTTACTCTCGGGCTTATCTTTTTCCCGCTGAAATAGAAAGGATACTGTCCTTCCTTTGAAAGCTCTGCATAACGAATCCCCTTGTAATCATCTGCAGAACATGAAGGAATATTGACATTAAGCACATATCTGCTGCTCATTGCCATATCAATATATCGTTTCAAAAATTCACCCAGGTGACATTTGCACACATCAAAATTGTTTCCATCCAGTGAAAGAGCAATGGATGGTATCTTATACTGATACCCTTCTATGGCTCCAGCAACTGTACCGGAATATAATATATCCTCGCCTAAATTCGTACCGTTATTTATTCCGGAAAGTATAATATCCGGCTTGTCTTCAAGGAGATTATTCAAAGCAATGCGTACACAGTCAGCAGGTGTGCTGTCTACACTCCATGCCCCATCAACATCAACAGGAAAATCAACCGTCTCCACTGTTATCGGATCATGTATTTCTATACCATGAGATACTGCACTTCTTTGCCTGTCCGGAGCAACAACATAAACCTCTCCGAAATCCTTTGCAATATCAGCCAATACCCTTATTCCATCTGCAAATATACCATCATCATTAGTTATTAATATCTTAATCATTACATACCTCTGTCAATTATTATAAGTAAATTGTATCATGAAGCATAAGCATTGTAAATAGTATGTAACTGTATTACAGTCATTTCAGGGTTCGTACTTTCTCAACATGGGAGAACTAAGGAGCCTCAATATCATCAGACTATGTTGTCAGTATTTATTAATTCTCTGGCCATTTCCAGCATATGTGGCTGGACATATAAATCTATACCATAAATATTTGACCCGGTTAAAATTTCTGTTGCCCCCATTTCATCTGACTTTTTTAAAAATGGAATATCATATGATTTCAAAATTGAAATAATTACTTCCGCCTCTGTATTTTTCAAATTTGATACCAGCAAAGACATATCTTTATATTTTTCTCTTCCTGTTCCGATATTGTACCTAACAAAAAACGGCAATAAAAACCCAATGACAATAATCCATATTATATACGCATATAAAGGAACCCTCAGCAAGTCCTTCCCTGAATCGTTCATATAGATAAGATTTCCGGCACTTGTAATAATCAAAGGTAAAAATATAATAAAAGATATAATTAACCTGCTAGAAAGCTTTGAGTAATACTCCGCATTACATTTTCTGCACACAACCGGATTATCCCTGCCAAGCCATATTGATTTCAAAATATCAACGTATCTGAAGTCATTATTACAATTATTGCATTTTTGCATCTCTTATCCTCCTTATTTCATATTACTTTTCAGATTTAAAAAATATACTTCAAACTATTTTTTTATGTCCTCATTATATATAACAAATAAATAAAGAAAAAAGGGACAATTTTATAAATATTTTTTGCAATAAAAAACCCCCGTTTAGGGTCTTTCAATTTTTGAAGCCTGTCCCCTTGACATCCTTTTATTGCATTTGCATATTCACTTACCAAGGTTTTCCCAATGCTCATATGCCTCTGAGAGTTCAATTAATGCATTAGCCTTATCTTTTGCCAATATAGCCCCTCGCAGTCGTGCTATACTCTTGTCAAAATCGTTAATTTCATTTCTTTCAGCGCTGAACTGAACTCTTCTGACAACTTTCATCCATGCTTCATTCAAATTAATAAGCTTAATATTTGCTTCATCCCAGTCTTCTATATTAACGTCATTCATAATCTGTTGTATGTATTTTACAACATTATCATCTTCATTGAAAGAATGCTTTAAAAAATTGTCGCTAAGCATAATCAATATGAAAATAATAATGGTTACAATAGGTATTGATCTGACTAAGAATTTCCTCATAAACTTCTCCTTAATAAGGTCCTTTATAATCGCCTATGTCCAACATTTTCTTTATATGATCTTTATATTTATCAACATATAAGGATCCGCCGGGGTTTAAGGTGGCAAGAAAAACTTCAGATATATCTTTTATATCCTGAGATTTCAGCTGATTCATCAACCATTTTTTATCTTTATTGAGTTGTCTTAAATTTTCCTCTATTAAAATACCATCGTAAATCAGCTCAGTACTAATGCCTGATTTTTCTTTTTTTATTTTTAAATCCTTACATGTTACATTTTCATATTCCGGTTTTTTCAGAACAGATAATTGACCGTTAGATTCAATAATTGCAAAGTCAACCTCTATTAAGTCAAATATATCTTTATTTCTTAATTGTTCCATAATATCGGAAACATTGTATTTCATTTTACGCAAAGCATCCTCCATAATTTTTCCGTTCATAATAATAATTGTAGGTTCACCTTCTATGTATTTAGCAGCATACCTCCATTTCATTGTAATAAATTCCATAGTATAACCCAATATTGCCCAACTTAATAAGCCGATCCAATGAGGCAAAGCCCTGCTTGACAAATCTACAGTTAATTCTGCAGCGATTGAACCGATGGTAATACCTAAAGTATAATCAAAAAAAGTCAACTGGCTTATTTGCTGCTTTCCTAATATTCTTGCAAAAATAAGCAATGAAAAAAATGCTATTATGGAGCGCACTGCAACTACTAAGACTTCACTCAATTATTCTTCCTCCTGTTTATTGAACTAATAATATTATTTTCAATTTGTTTAAATATATCCTTTAAAAGAAATTTAAAATAATAACACCCCCAAATCTTCACACAAAACACCAAAATATTGGGTATCATAAAAAGAAGGATTTGGACACGCCCATGAAATGTTAAGCTATTTTAACAAGCATCATGCCAAGAATAAAAATAAAAATTATTAATTTAGATGAGTTTATTGAATAAAGAGTTTTTTCATTAATTTTTAAAATTTTGATTCCTTTTTCTGTTCTGGTTTCATTATATATGTATACAGATAATAGCAAATATGAGCTGAATAAAATCATGATAATAGTAACAGCTATTATAAAAATATTCATATTACTTTTGTAAAATAATACTTCAATAATAAGCACTAAAGCTCCTATTAACAAAAAACCTTTTTCAGATTTTGAAATATAATTCAGCTTATTGTTTTTTATCTCTGAAATATGATTATCAACAGAAATTGTTTTTTTCTCTAAATAGCGATTGCCGGAAAAATATTTCATCGGTTTGTTAAACACCAATAATAGGTCAATTGATATTGAAATAATGCAAGCCACTGCAACTATTATATATAATAACACTATATATTTTCTTGTGATATCATTTTTCATCAAAATAATCGATAATATTATTATGATGCTGCTATATATACTTTTGTTAAATTTCATTTATTTTTAAGCCCTCCTCTTATAATCCGATCATATCATGCGACCCTTGTCCTCTTTACATAAGTATTTTACTCTTTTTATTTATGTCTTCATTATATATATCAAATAAATGAGGAAAAAAGGGACATTTTTTTGATTTTTTACAATACACCCCAAAGTTCTGTATGTCCTTTGAAAAACTTAATGGCATAACATCAGCTTATGTGATAGAATATAATTGCCAGATAAATAAAAATTTAAGGAGGAAACTGTTCATGTCTAAACCTACTATTAATTTTGCGTCATTTACATTAGATTGTCCAGATCAAGAGGAGTTGGCAGATTTCTATGCTGCATTATTGGGATGGAACAAACATCGATTTGATGAAGAATGGCTTGCTGTTATTTCTCCAGATAAATATATATGCCTGCTGTTTCAAGAGATAGAGGACTTCATTCCACCGGTTTGGCCAAATGAAAAAGGAAAACAACAACAAATGGCACATTTAGACTTCGCTTCGACGCCAAATGAAAAAGAGGCTGTCAAAAGCCATGCTTTGGCTTGTGGTGCTACTTTTGCTTCTGTACAATACTCCGAGGATTATACGATTTTTATTGACCCGGTCGGACATCCTTTTTGCATTAGCTTTTTTGGTTAAGGGAACAAAATACAAGGGGGATGTGTCAAGAGAAGGTGTCAGTAACCACGTCCCCTTAACAATAAAAATAATATCTACTATTCATTTCTTGCTGGAACAAACAGATATTCTGTGAATGCATATGTAATTGGAAATATTGCAACCAAAATATAAAAGAAAATATTGGTTAAAAGTGATTCAAGGGTGCCTGCATTTTCTCCAAAAATATTAAACAAATCAGAAATAAATACCGGAAAAAGTAGTACCTGTTTGCCTGCATAGTATCCGATTAAAAGAAAACAAATAACAGACAGCATCCTGGAAATCAATCGGTGTACTGATGCCTTGGAAGCCTTATTTTTTAAATTGAAATGAAAATTCCTCCTGTTTATTAAAAAACAGCATATATAAGCACTGATAAGAGGAAACAGAATATATGATACAATCAGTATCCAAGGTATGGGAACCCAAAGAATATAAAATAAATACATAACAAATATGGGTGTAAATAAAATATATTGACAAGCTGTTGTAAGAAAAGCAGGACATAACTTTTGTAATACATATTGAGATTTACTCATAGTTTTTCTCCTTTTTTGTGCATTCTTTAGTGAATTTACTCTCTTATTATATATAACAAATATTACGGTAAAAAGGGGACAAATTTTATAAATATTTTTTGCAATAAAAAATTCCTTTTGAGTATGAGCAATCTGTTTCATATATCCATTTATGGCAGAAAGGCAAAATTTATACATTTATGCAAGAATACTGCATGATTATTATCAAGAGTTTATCATTTTAAAAAATGTGATAATATCAATGTAATTTGGATTCCTGAAAAAAGCTTTTTTGAGAGCTTTGTTAATATGTTTAACTGAACCTCGGGTTTTTTCAAGAAATAATTCTTGTAAAAATGTATAAAATAATATTATTTTATACATTTTTACCACGTTCACACAAAGCTATGCTTAATTGAAAATTTTCCACTATTATATTATTCAGCAATATCGCCATTGTTACAGAGAGATTCAGCTCTTACACTTTCGTTGTCTAATCTTCTAATATATGTTTATTAATATTGCTGCTTATACCATGTGTCATCTTCAACAGCTTCACTTTTAAAACAATCCTGAAACAAATAGCCAATCCTGTCATGTTTTCTATTATACCAAAAACATAGCTTCCGCATATTCTGCGCATTGTTAAAGATGTCAAGTTGTCGGCAACCCCGTCCCCTTGACACCCTTGTTTGGGACGATTTGACATGGTAAGACTTTTTGTTTGTGTCAGTATTACATTGTTTTGAAATACGGGATCTACAAAAGGGCTAATATCACTTGAACTTCCCCATGAAGCGTTTTGTCAACTGTAATTTTTGTTTTATGGGCGCTTTTCAAAAAAGATAGCTTCTGCGGTTCGCCTGTGCTATACTGTATGTGCGCCGTATAGTACCGTGTTTTGTACGAACACGGGGGAAACGGGCGTTGCTCGGCGTTATTTATATTATCAAACATGACACGCTGTTGTCGCGTTTGGTGTGGTAAGATAGAATTAAAAAGGAGGAATAAATTATGTCTAACGTTGTACCATTTTTAAACTTTGCAGGGCAAGCTGCCCAAGCAATGAAATTGTATGAAGAGGCATTTGGCGCAAAGGTTATACAAAAGTTGACCTATGCTGATATGAACCCTGCGGATGCGGTAAGTGAAGTCAAAGATGAGCATAAGGAAATGATTGGTTATTCCGAAATTGAAATTAGAGGAGAAATTATATCGTTGTACGACGATAGTAATGCGGCCGAGAAGTCCACGGTGGTTTCGGGTAACGCATGTTTAATAGACCTATTGGTGCATTTTGATTCTGACGAGGAACTGAAAGCCGCTTATGATATATTGTCCGAAGGGGCAACGATTACCGCACCGTTGTATAGCCAGACATATTGCTCTTTGACTTGTGCCTTGATTGACAAGTTTGGTGGGCGTTGGCAACTAATGAGCGGGAACAAGGGATAGAATGGTTTATAGCAGAGTATAAGCACTCGTAACCTCACCGCACAAACCCGCCACGCGCCGTAATTATCGCCATAACCTAAACACATATTAGACGCAGGGCATGGTTACAGTCCCATGCCCCGCGTCCTGCGCGGTTGCCGTTCCTGTGCGTCCTCACGCATGATATTCTCCGCGCCCTTGCGTAACTGCTCCACGCTCCGTACTTCGTCCTGTAAGGCGGACGTGTCACAGGTATGTCACGGGGACGTATGTATGTCTGTCTGTCACGGGGACGGGGTTATTATTTGTCATGTCACGGGCATGTCACGGGTACATGTCACGGGGACGGGGTTATTGACACTATGCTTTTTGAATTACTCCCCTGTTTATTCCTGTAAGTCTTTCAATTTGACGAATTGAAAGATTATAATCTGTTTTTAATATTTTTATATAATAATTACGTTCATCAGTATTAAATTCTTGCATATCATGAGGATGTTCTACTTTACAAGTTTCAGTAATTACCTTTTGTGCCTCGTTATCAGTTATAGTACTTCTTTCGTCTAAATCCAAACATTCATCAGCATTACTCTCATTTATATATTTAATAAAAGTCTTTATTGCTGTCTCACTATTATGTGCATTGAAAAAATTAAAAACAAAATCTGTTTCTGATTTTTTTGTTTTTCTGTTATAATCATCATAATTTGTCCAAGGATAGTCTATGACATTTTTCACTATTCCTGCTTTAACGGGATTCTGAAAAATATATCTGAGTACCGTCAAAAAATACGTATCATCTTTAATAGCTTCACTTTTGAAACGATCCTGAAACAAATAACCAATCCTATCATATTTTCTATTATACCAAAAAACATAGCTTCCGCATATTCTACGCATTATAGTTTCCAAGGGTTCTTTACCCTCTTTTATTAACAGGTGTACATGATTATCCATTAAACAATAAGAAAAAAGTTGATATTCACAAATATTTTTATATTTTTGCAAGGTTTCAATGAATCTTAAAAAATCTTCTCTTTCAAAAAATATTACTTGTCTGTTTATTCCACGCATCACAATGTGATATATTCCACTTTCACTCCTTTTTCTTGCAGCTCTCGGCATAAAATCACCCCTTTGGTAATTTGTACCATATAGGAACACATATGTCAACATAACAATTTTACATTTGATAATTTATTTTCTTTCTTCTCCTGATTTGAATTTCATAAAGTTGTCAATAACCCCGTCCCCTTGACATTATCCCCTTGACATTAAGGTGACGGGGTTATTGACACTATGCTTTTTTAATTATTCCGCTGTTTATTCCTGTAAGCCTCTTAATTTGGCGAATTAAAAGATAATAATCTGTTTTTAATATTTTTATATAATAATTACATTCATTCATCTTAAATGCTTACATATTATGGAGATGTTCCACTTTGCAAATTTCTTTAATGATTTTTGTGCTTCGTTATCGGTTATAATGCTTCTTTCGTCTAAATCCAAACATTCATCAGCATTACTCTCATTTATATATTTAATAAAATCTTTTATTGTTTATTCCTCGCATCACAATGTGATATATCCTACTTTCGCTCCTTTTTTTGTAGCTTCTAGCAAAAAATCACCCCCTTTGGTAACTTGTACCACATATAAGTATGTATCAGGACACTAATTTGATGTAAGTTTTTAGTAACCAAGTTCACTTGACATCCTTGATACACTTTATTTATTTTTCTTTATTATTTGTGCCAAGTAATAAGTGCACCCTACAATTAACCCAGCTAACACAGTTATTCCTATTGCAATGGCAGGATCTTTACTAGTTGGAAAAACTAATAAAAAAAAATGTAATCCAATCCAAAACACAAAAATATAAAACAAAAATACAGTTAAAATAATAGTCTTAAACACAATATGCCTCCTCGTATAATATTACTCCAACAAAATATTCATAATGTCAAATTTAAAATATATTTTAAAATAAGTGAAGGATATAATTTAATTTAAAAATACTATGGTAATATCCTTCACTTAAAGGACTTCGTTAACTAAACCTCCTGATTACTGATAAATCAATATTCATATTAATTATCAATAAATATGGCCTGTCTTTAGTGGACTTTTATACTGAGTTACATTAAAACTAAAGGAGAATCCTACACCTATAGGATATTGACCTGGAGAAAGCGATATAGATGGTTCACTCATCCCTACCCATGTATGACCGTAAGAAAAGGCAACTCCTAAATTTTGATTTTTCCCTGCACAATACAGATGTAAAGTTCCGGAACCATTTTTAGCATAGTATACTGGATCTGTTGATCCATGACCGTATGGGCGTATTGATAAATCAAAAGTATCTGAAACATTATATGATTCATATGGAGTAAATCTGTGTGTTTGCGTTATTAAATGAGTGCTTCCATCCATTCCATAATTTACATTCACAAAAGAAGTAGTTGTATTTGCGTACATTTGTGCATCCCACCCAAGAGCAACAATGTCAATACCATGAAAAACAGGCGACATATCCCATTGCCATGAAAATGTTATTCTAGCATATGTTTTATTTTCACCAGACATATAATAAAAATCTCTTGGATCTAATCTGTGAGAAACACTGCAATTAGCCATTATACTAGCGATTTGTTCATCAGTTAATGTATCAACAAATTCTTTAGCTGTCAAATTATTATTTTGAACTTTTCCATATTTTTTAGTATATCTTTCAAATATTATCTCTTCATAATTTATTTCTCTCATTTCTTTCACATCTTCAACACTATAACCCATTTTATAGAGTTCATCATCTGTTTTTTTTAAAATATCTTTCATAACAGTATATTCATTAAATGTATATTTACTAGAATAACCATCAAAATATTCTATGTCGCTATTTGCAAGTGCTGTCGAATTTCCATAACAACCCAATATTATTAATGATATTAAAATTAGACTCGTGATTTTTTTCATTGTTTCCTCCTAAAATACGTATTTTTATAAAAATGTTGCATTTTTATTTTTGATATTGTACACTATTGATATAAGGCTCTGAAATATCCTCTTATGTACTTTTTCACGATTAAGTATGCAAATTTTGAGGTATTAAAGAGTCTTTTAATTTATTTGGTGATCTTATGTGCTTCATAATCTTCACCTCCTCTCTTAATTCTTTATATACAATGGAAAATATCCGCTATATTTAGAAAATTATACTATATATACATATTTACGTATATTACTCCGCTTTGTGTCTTTATTGCAACATAGTTAATGTTAATAAATATTCTTAATATCTTACTGAACTGCTCATCAAAGTTGTATTTTCATATTTCTGTCCACTATAAGCAGTCACTGTTGCCTTCACTCTGTATTCATACCCCTTTGAAACATCGTATGTATCAACAAAATTCAGCACATCAGAGTTAACACTTTCATTCCAAATTTTAATAGTTACCCAACTTCCATTTTTATATTGCTGTAAAAATATTGATGCTTTTATACTCGTTACTTCACTGTTTCCGGTCACATAAACCTCTGACTTAGTTTTTCCCGAAGAATTAACTGACAATAATGCTTCTGCATATGAAATATAAGTATACATTGGAGAAACTATAATTTTATTTCCTTGTAGTCCTCCCATCTCTGCGGTAGCAGTAACAACAAATAAGTTTGCTATTAAAATAGCTGTTATTAAAGTAATAATTTTTTTTCTCATAATAAAAGCCTCCTGTTTTTCGTATTATATTTGCTCTATAAATATATACGAAATCCAGATGGCTTTTGTGGACACAATTTTTAGAATTTTTTTAATTATTTATTTTTTATTTTTGAATAACACTTTCAATAACTTTTAGCAGTTCTTCAAATGGAATCTCACCGGTTATAAGATAACTATATTCACTATCAAACCAATATGCAATATACATACCCTTGTTAAAAACGTAATTTATATTTTGCTTGCCAAATTTTATCTTCTTTATTTCAGTGCATTCAGTATCTATTCTAATCTCACTACTTGTTATAATACTTTGTTTATAAACAAGTACTTTATCTTCATTTTTATAATCAACTTTTCTTGTAACACCAGTATTTATATCATTTATAACTTTAAACCCATCCGGAACATATGATGGTTCAGTAAATTCAGGAACTTCGTTAACCGGAATATCATCAGCTTCGGTTATAATTGAAGTAAATGTATTGTAGATGGTGGTTATTATTTTAAATACTCGTGTTCTGTATGCCTCTACTGTAACAATTAAGAAGCTGTTTGCCAAGATAAAAATGACAAGGACAGCAGCGGCATATTTGCGGAAAGCTGCAAGCTTTATTTGTGCAGGAGTCCTGCTGTATTCCTTTATTATCTTTTTCATTCTTTTCTTATAGACTTCGGAAAAAATATGCGGAGCAATATCCTTGTTTCTTTCTTCTTCAAGATTATTCAATAGCTTGTTAGCTTTTGGCATATGCTCAGTCAGCAATATATCTAATTCTTCGTCTGTAATATTTCTCATTAAATTACCGCCTCCTGCTCATTTATTATTTCCTTTAATTTCTTTCTTGCACGCATAAGCCTCTTTTTGACATTTTCTTCGGTTATGTTCAATATACCGGCTATTTCACTATAT
>JAFACY010000276.1 GCA_023425285.1 Bacillota bacterium | reverse complement strand
AGCAGCACCCCATACAGTACCGGCTCTGAAGGCAATGAATAAAGTGAAAAAACAACCATAAAAACAATGAAAAAAATTGACGCTGATATTAAAGCCGCGGTCTTTCCTGCAAGGTATTGAAAAAATAATTTCAAAAATTGTCTCATTTAATCCACCATGTATCCCATGCCCTTTTTTGTTTTAATAAAGTTGTCAAGCCCTGCCTCCGAAAGTTTTTTTCTCAGCCGTGTTATATTTACGGTCAATGTGTTATCGTCGATAAACTGATCACTTTCCCACAGGTGCTGCATTATTTCTTCTCTTGATACCACCTTTCCTATGTTGTCCATGAGAAGCTGTATTATCCTGTAATCATTTTTAGTCAGCTCGATTTTTGTATCATTGTATGTGAGAGTTGTATCGTTTAAGTTCAGCAACACACCTTTGTGCTCTATTTCATGTACCTGTTCCTGAAGTGAATACGCTCTTCTTAAAAGAGCTCCTATCTTTGCGGTTAAAACATTCAAATCAAACGGCTTTACAATAAAATCATCTCCGCCCATGTTCATTGCCATTACTATATTCATGTTGTCGGAAGCTGAGGAAATAAACATGATGGGTACCTTTGATATTTTTCTTATTTCATTGCACCAATGAAATCCGTTAAAAAAGGGCAGCATCACGTCCAGCAAAACAATATGCGGCTTGAATTCGTTAAAATGTTCTGTAACCTTCTTAAAATCTCTTACATATTCCACATTGTATCCCCATTTTACAAGGTGAGACTTCAGTGTGTTCGCAATGGTTAAATCATCCTCGACAATTAAAATATTATACATACATGCCTCCGTTTTCTGTTCTATATACTCTCTTGACTTATTTTATATTAATGATGTATTTTTATCAACCAAAATCACCCCAAGGGTGATTACAGATTACTTTTTTTATAATAAGATGGTATAAATAAGAGACTAATTTCTTTGGAGGTATAGTATGAAAAAGATTGCATTTGTTCTATGTTTATTTTTACTGTTGTTCAGCATAACAGGCTGTAGTGGGAATTCGGAGAAAAAAACTGCAGATGAGCCTAAAAACGTTGAAGCTTCAGGCGTTAATGATAAAGAATCAGAAGAAGCTATGGAGGATTTGGGCGAAGCATTGTCGATGCTGGCAACACCCGGATGGCCAAAGGGCAAAATTTCTGATGATGTACCCGAATACCCTTATGGAGAGGTAACAAATTCAGGTGACGGCGGTAATGATGATTACCTTATATTAATATCGCCTACAAATGAGGATGAATTGAGCGAATATATGTCACTTCTTGAAGATAAAGGATTTGTTGTTTCAGGTGATGATGAAGCAAGATTGGGAACACTGAATATCCGTTTCCAGTTTAATAATAAAGACACGCTGCAAATGAGTGTTTTAGATGAGGGATCATCGGAATGGCCCGGATTTATCGGTGATGTTCTGAAACCGGAAAAGGGAACTCTGTACGGCGAGGCATATGTACAAGAAATAACCTCCGGCGATAAGGACAACGGACAGTATTATTCGGCAAGCTTTTCATTGATTGATTTAACGGAGGAGAATTGCTACGAGTACATCGCAAGACACTCGGAAAACGGCTGGAGAGAAAGCGGTGACATGGCATTCAAGGATGTTACCATTGACGGAGTGGAGTGTGAGCTGATGCTGCAATTTTATCAATATGATGATGGGGTTGCAGACTTCTTAATAGAAGCATGGAAGAAATAAAATTTAAGGCGTTGGAAAATCCCAACGCCTTAAGGCTACTGAAAAAGCCCCCCTGCGTCGTTGCCGTTCAGACGGTCAATCCTCACGTATGTCTAATACGCTCCGGTTGCCCGCCTTCCGGCGCCTTGCAGGATGAACTTTTTCAACAGCCTATCATCTTGATGACTTTGTCATCAATCTGAAGGCGTTGGGATTCCCAACGCCTTTGATTATTAGAAGCTCTGTTCTGTTCTGTCTATTATTTCATCCTGCAACGCTTTTTCAAGATTGTTGAAGTTATCTGAATAGCCTGCAACTCTTACTATTAAATCCTTGTATTCGTCAGGATTTTTTTGTGCATCAAGCAATGTGCTTCTGTCCACAACGTTGAACTGGATGTGGTGTCCCATCATCTGGAAGTAAGCTCTGATCAAAGCTGATACGTTTGATATTCCTTCTTCTCCCGCAATTGATGAAGGGGTGAATTTCTGATTCAACAATGTTCCGCCTGTAGATGTATGATCCATCTTTGCGCAGGATTTGATTACTGCTGTAGGACCGTTTCTGTCCGCTCCCTTTTCAGGCGAAATACCGTCTGTAACCGGTTTTTCTTTCAGTCTTCCGTTAGCTGAAGCAGTCATAACTGAACCGAAGTATACGTGGCATGTTGTAGGAAGCATATCTATCTGGTAGGAAGCTCCGCAAACGGATTTTCTGCCCTTGATTCTGTCTCTTACATTTTCAAATACGTCCACCATTATTTCATCTGCATATTCATCATCATTGCCGTACTTAGGAGTATGGTTCAACACTAAGTTGTGTATCATTTCATAGCCTTTGAAATCAGCGTCAATTGCAGCTAGCAATTCCTTCATAGTAAATCTGTTCTGCTCATACACATTGTATTTTACGGATGACAGACAGTCTGTGATAGTTCCGATACCCACTACCTGGATGTATCTTGTATTGTATTTAGAACCGCCTGCATTGTAATCTTTTCCGCTTTCCATACAGCCTGTAGTAAGAACAGACATGAACGGTGAAGGCATGTATTTTGCAAATATTTTTTCTATTACATTGTTACCTGTAATCTTTATGTTGATTATGTGTTGCAGCTGTTTGTAGAATGCATCTCTCAGCTCTTCATAAGATTTAAAATCTTCAGGATTTCCCGTTTTTATGCTTATCTGTTTGTTTGTGTATTTGTCAAAGCCGTTGTTCATCGTAAGTTCAAATATTTTAGGAACATTAAGATATCCTGTCAATACATAGGCTTCTCTTCCGTGACAGCCTGTTTCAACGCATCCGCTTGAACCGCCGAATCTTGCATCTTCTAAAGTCTTGCCTGCGTTTATAAGCTCCTGAATCAATTCTTCTGTGTTGTAGAATGCAGGTTGACCCCAGCCTTTTCTTGATATTTCAACTGCTCTTCTTAAAAATTCTTCCGGATTCTTTTCACTTATCTGAACGTTTGAGCTTGGCTGTAAAAGTCTCATTTCATCCATTGCGTCAAGGATGATGTATGAAACTTCGTTTACTCCGTCTTCTCCTGTGTATGGGTCTATACCGCCTGTATTGAAGTTAGCAAAATCAGTGTAAGTACCACTTTCCTTCAATGTGATTCCAACCTTCGGAGGAGCAGGCTGATTGTTGAATTTAATCCACAAACATTCCATAAGCTCTCTTGCTTTGTCGTAATCCATAGTTCCCTGTTCAACTTCGTTTTTATAGAAAGGATACAAGTATTGATCCAATTTTCCCGGTGAGAAAGCATCCCATGTATTAACTTCTGTTGTTACTCCTATGTGAACAAACCAGTACATCTGAAGTGCCTGCGCGTATGTTTCGGGTTTATGAGCAGGAACAACATCACAGTTTGATGCAATCCATAAGAGCTCTTCTTTTCTTTGAGGATTTGTTTCTTTTGCTGCCAGTTCTCTTGCATAAGCAGCATATCTCTGACCGTATATTATGATTGCATCACAGGAGATAGCCATTGCCTCAAGCTGAGCTTTCTTATCATAAGCTTCAAGGTCATTCAGTAAATCCAGTTTTTCTATTGCTTCTTCTATTTCCTTTTTAAAATCTAAAAATCCCTTGTGGTAGAATTTATCATCCGCAACTGTGTGTCCGGGAGCTCTTTGTTCCATAAACTCAGTGAACATTCCCGCAGCATAGCAGTCCTTCCACTCCTGTGTCATGGATGCCAGTATTTTATCTCTTGTTGATTTACCCTGCCAGTAAGGAAGTACCTTTTCTGCCTGGATTTCTGTATCTCCTTCATTTACCTTGAAGTTTATATACTTTCTTTCATTCATAACAGTCATGTCTTCTACGGTGTGTGCACATAATTCAGGGAAAGTAGGAACAACCTGCGGTCCTTCACTCTTTTCACCTACGATTAATTCACCTTCGCCGATGTAAAGCTTTCTGTTTTCCATGTAATTCTTAAAATTCATTGCTCTCAGTACAGGTGTTTCAACCGTACCAAAATATTTTTTGTAAAATTCGGTTTCTAATAATGCTCTTTCAAGAGAAACACTTGGTTGTGTAGACACACTCACCTGTCTTAATTGTTTTGTTCTTTCAGTATAACCTCTCATTGCTAACCTCCTATTTTTACTTCATAACCCTTACTTTCAAACATTGACTTGAAGCTTTGCATTTTTTCTTCTGATGGCTTAGACATTTTTTCTTCTTCATAATGCATGTCTAATTTTTTGTATTTGTGCTTAGCTATATCATGGTATGGAAGCAAATTAATTTTTTTGATGTTTAAGTCCTTTATAAAATCAATTACTTTTTCAATGTGATCAACGTCAGCATTTACTCCTTCAATAATTGGCATCCTGATATTGATATTGTTGTGGATCTTTGAAAGCTTTTTCAGATTTTCCAAAATTACTTTATTGGAAGCCTTTATGAACTTTTTGTGTTTTTCATCATCCATAAGCTTTATATCATATAAAAACAAATCTGTATATGGGGCAATTCTTTCCAGACTTCCAAAATTAACTGCTCCGCATGTGTCAACAGCAGTATGGATGTTTTCTTCCTTTAATTTTTTGAACAGCTCCTCGACATAATCCACAAACATTAACGGCTCGCCGCCTGAAACGGTAACTCCGCCGCCGGATTTCTCATAGAAAACCTTGTCCTTTATTACTTCCTTCACTACGTCATCTACTTCGTAGCACTTTCCTACAATCTGTCTTGCTTCCTGAATGCAATATACCTCGCACAGACCGCAGAAATCACATTTTGCCATATCCGTTGAAAGCACATTGTTTTCAATCTTTATGGCATTGTGAGGACAGACCTTCACGCATGTTCCGCACAAAACACATTTGTCGGGGTCGTGTAATATTTGCTTTTCGTATTCCTGACTTTCAGGATTGTGACACCACAGACATTTAAGAGGACATCCCTTAAAAAATACCGTTGTCCTTATTCCCGGTCCGTCATGTATCGAAAACTTCTGAATGTTAAATATAACTGTATCCATTTCTTCTCCAAAAATATTTTGTTGTCTTTATACTTGCAATTTTCTTGCCAAGTTCTCCTATATAGAAATGCAGTTATAACTAAGCATAATTTACCTGCTTGATATTTTATCCGTTAAATGTTAAAATAATAACGTCACCTTCCTTTCAGATAATACTTTGCACAAAATAATTACGCAAGAATTATGCCAATATATGTATAAAAAAATGCTGAGAAACATCTGATTTTCTTACCGAAAAAAAATGCAATTATATTATCTGTCAAATTTTCTTCACAACAGTGTCATAAAATTGTTACAATCGTAAAAAAATATTCCATTATGTGTTTTTTTATGGTAGAATATTTAAAATTAAAATAAGGACAAAGCTATGGATTATAAAAATATATTAAAATTGATTTCGGAAAACTTATACTGCGGTATATTTATCGTCGATGAAAACGGAAAGGTATTGTTTTACAATCAATCCATCAATGACCTTGCAGGTTTAAATGTTGAAAATGCCGTTGGAAAGCACATGCTTGAAATTTTCCCCCGTCTCACGGAGGAAACAAGCACAATAATGAAGACGTTAAAAACCGGTGAGGGAATAAAAAATTACGTTCAATATTATTACAATTATCAGGATAAGCCTGTAACCATACTTTCAAGCACCATGCCCTTTTACGAGGACGGGAAACTGGCAGGTGTAGTCGAAATATTTTCCGATGTGGAAAAATACAACAGCATGGAGCAAGGCAAGACAATAAAGGATGCATCCGGAAAGGCATTCTATACAATCAATGATATCATCGGAAGCAGCAGGGAAAAGCAGGATCTTAAAACCAAAATACTCAAGACCGCCAGCAGCAACTCTCCCGTACTTATATACGGTGAAACAGGGACAGGCAAGGAACTGGTCGTACAAAGCCTGCACAATGAAGGCCACAGGCGAAACAAACCCTTCATTGCACAAAACTGCGCCGCAATACCGGGTACATTGTTCGAAAGCATATTGTTCGGAACCGCATTGGGAAGCTTTACGGGAGCAAAGGATTCCAAGGGTCTGATTGAAGCTGCCGACGGCGGAACTCTTTTTTTGGATGAAATTAATTCAATGGACATCATGCTTCAGGCAAAGCTGCTGAGGTTCCTGCAGGAAGGCAATATAAGAAGACTAGGCGAAAACAAAACACAGTATGTGGATGTGAGAGTTATTGCTGCCCTGAATGAAAATCCATACGATGCCATAACAAAGGGTAATCTGAGAAGCGACTTGTTTTACAGACTTAATGCCATAAGCTTTAACTTGCAGCCTCTCAGAGAAAACAAAAGCGATATAGACGAGCTGAGCACTTACTTTTTGCATTATTTCAATCACGAACTGAATAAAAATATAGCCGGCTTTTCGGATGGAGTTCTTGATTTCATGAAAAAATACAGCTGGCCCGGCAATGTGAGAGAGCTGAGGCATCTGATCGAACACGCAATAAATATAACGGAAGATAATTTAATCAAGGAGAGGGATCTGCCTGATTATATGAACATACATAAGCAGGAAGAACATCATGCTGATGAGGACACGGAGATCGAACAGGATAATCAGCTTTCTTCAAAACCCCTGAGCGAGCAGCTTAATCAATTTGAAAGAAGTGTCATAATCAAAACACTGAAAAGATATGACTGCAACATCTCCAAGGCATCAAAAAAGTTGTGCATACCGAGACAGTCTCTTTATTATAAAATGGATAAGCTTAACATCAAGCTCGATAAAAGCGCAGAATAGATACCGATATTAAGGAAAAGGAAAATAAATGAGCAATAATACAAATTTAACAGAAGGTAAAATACTTAACACGATGGTCAGACTGGCACTCCCTATAATGGGTACCTCCTTTATACAGATGGCGTACAACCTGACCGACATCATATGGCTGGGAAGGCTCAGCACAAACGCAGTTGCGGCAGCAGGAACAGCAGGATTCTTTTTATGGTTTGGCGCCGCCTTGGTTATGATTACACAAATAGGAGTCGGAGTAAATGTGGCACAAAGCTACGGACGAAATGATTTAGACGGTGCAAAAAAATATATATCCAACGGCTTTCAGCTTGATATTACCATAGCACTTATGTACTCACTATTTTTGCTTACATTCAGGCATAGCATAATAGGCTTTTTTAATCTGCAGGACCCGGAAGTAATCGGAATGGCAGTTGAATATCTTACGATAATTGCCGCAGGAATAATATTTCATTTTTTAAATCCTGTATTTTCAACTATTTTAAACAGCTCCGGTAACAGCGTCACTCCATTTAAAATTAATACAGTGGGGTTGATTGCCAATATTATAATAGACCCTCTGCTCATATTCGGGCTCGGTCCAATACCTGCAATGGGTATAAAGGGTGCAGCACTGGCAACCATAATGTCACAGTTCTTTGTATCCTTATTATTTTTTATAGTCGGAAAAATGAACAGCGCCATTTATTCTGATGTAAATTTATTTGTAAGACCCGAGATGAAAACAATCAGAGAAATTGTGAAAATAGGTGCACCTCCCGCTATGCAAACGGGATTGCACTCTGTTATAAGCATGATTATAACAAAAATCGTTGCCGGCTTTGGTCCCGTAGCCGTTGCTGTTCAAAGCATAGGCTCTCAGATAGAATCCATAACATGGATGACTGCGGATGGATTTTCTGCCGCAATTTCGGCCTTTACAGGTCAGAACTACGGAGCAGGAAAGCTGCACCGCATAAAGGAAGGCTATCACAAGGGTATTCAGGTATTGGGAGGCTTCGGAATTATATCCACACTGCTCTTAATTTTCGGGGCCGAAGCATTGTTTACATTATTTGTTCCCCACGATCCGGAAGCCATTAAAGAGGGAATAAATTATTTGCGAATTTTGGGAATGTCACAGCTTTTCATGAGTATAGAAATAGGAACCACAGGTGCATTCAACGGCTTGGGCAAGACCATTCCTCCCACCGTCAACGGCATTATTTTCAATATATTAAGAATTCCTTCGGCTGTACTGCTTGGCTCCGCAATCGGACTTTCGGGTGTATGGTTCAGCATAAGCGTATCATCAATTTTTAAGGGAATTATATTGTACGCATGTTTCAAGATAGTGTTTACTAAAATAATGAAGGAGCACGCTGCGGATAATTAATCGTTGTCTGTAAAAATATATGTAATGTAGCTCGTTGTTTCATCCATCCTCTGACGGACGATGAGCTCCGAATTGCTGTGATTCAGCATGTGTGCATCGGCTTCGTACAATTTATCCATCAACCCGAGCATCGTTACAATGCTCACAGGTGAATCCAGATTATCGTTTGTAAAGGACATTATTTTATTGATGTCCTTATTTTTTATTGCATCCATGGTGATTG
>JAFACY010000205.1 GCA_023425285.1 Bacillota bacterium | reverse complement strand
ATTATCTCTGCTAAATATATGCAGATATTATACCCAAAATATAATATTTTTAACTTTTGTTTATAAACAGTCTCATTCACCAATTTATTTGCTCCTTGTGTCGCATAAATTGGGAATTCGGTGTATTTGACCTACCGCCATTTTTCTCTCCCTTCGGTCGTAAAAATGGGGTTAGGGCATAAACAGGGGAATGCATCAAATCTGTTTGTTCACTTCCGTTCACACAGATTTGGCATTCTGTGTATTTGACCTACCGCCATTTTTCTCTCCCTTCGGTCGTAAAAATGGGGTTAGGGCATAAAAAGGCTGCCTCATCGAGACAGCCACATGCTTACTTGCCGGAACAGCAATCTTCAGACTTGCTGCAACCGGAGCATCCCGAATGGCAGCCTGATCCACCGCTCTTCTTTTGTTTTCTCATATATACTAAAACGCTTGTTATACATATTGCAATCACTGCAATTACAATAATATCCGAATAATTCATAATATACCTCCTCGTATTTTTGGGGACATTCCTCTGACCCCAATAGTCTTACTACCAAGAAAGAGGTGTGTCCCCTTTCCTTTAAAGAATTATGTTTCCAATCTGATATACCAGCATTCCCACAATATAGGCCGTCAATGTCTGATAGGCAGCCGCCATTACCGCATACCTGACAGACCCAAGCTCTCTCTTTGTAGCTGCAAAAGCAGCTATACATGGCATGTATAACAATGTAAATGTTAAAAATGCAAAAGAACTCAAAGGAGTAAAAATTGTGCTTATTGCGGTGGAAAGCTGTAAATCCGAAGAAGCTCCAGTCAATACCGATAATGTACTGACAACTGCTTCCTTTGCCGTAAGACCTGTTATTATAGCCGTGGATGCTCTCCAATCATTAAATCCTAACGGCATGAATACCGGTGAAATTACAGACCCTATTGAAGCAAGTATACTGTATGAGCTGTCCTCAACCATGTTGAAAGACCAATTGAAGCTCTGCAGAAACCATATAATTATTGTCCCCAAGAATATTACAGTAAATGCTCTTTGAATAAAGTCCTTTCCTTTATCCCACATATTTAATATTATGCTTCTTCTTGAAGGAATCCTATATGCGGGAAGCTCCATAACAAAAGGGATCGGCTCTCCCTTAAAAATTGTATTTTTCAGCAGCAGTCCCGAAAGAATCGCAACCACAATTCCCATTATATACAGTGCAATCATTACCGTAGCAGCATTTTCCGAAAAAAATGCCATGGTAATCATACCGTAAATAGGAAGCTTGGCGCTGCATGACATGAACGGTGTCAAAACAATTGTCATCTTTCTGTCTCTTTCGCTTGATAATGTCCTTGTTGCCATAATAGCAGGAACACTGCAGCCAAAGCCGATAAGCATGGGAACGAACGAGCGTCCCGATAATCCGATTTTTCTTAACAATTTGTCCATCAAAAATGCAACTCTTGCCATATATCCGCTGTCTTCCAGAAATGACAGGAAGAAGAATAAAACAACTATGAGCGGAAGAAATGATAATACACTTCCGACGCCTGCAAATATACCGTCTATCACCAGGGAATGCAGCAAGTCACTGACTCCGAGGTTAAGCATGGTTTCTGATACATAGTCTGTAACCATTCCTATTATTTCTTCTAAATAACCTTGAAGAGGTGCTCCTATAAGCCCAAAGGTCATCCAGAAAATCAGAAACATTATCCCTATAAAAATAGGTATCCCAAAGTACTTGTGAGTTAATATCTTATCTATCTTTTCCGAACGTATTTGTTCGTTGGTTTCTTGCTTTTTAATTACAGCATCTTCACAGATTTTCTCAATATAGATATATCTCATATCTGCCAGTGCTGCTTCTCTGTCTGTACCCAACTTCATTTCCATATCCTCAACCACATGGCTGATAATATGGGCTTGATTCTCAGATATATTTAATTCTTTAAATGTAGGCTCATCACCCTCCACTAACTTTGTGGCTGCAAAGCGGACAGGATAGGCTGCTGCCTTTGCCTGGTCCTCTATCAGGTGAGAAATTGAATGAATTGCCTTATGCACTTCTCCGGTACAAAAATCAAGTCTTCTGTCAGAAGCTTTATCCGTTGACTGAGCTGTCTTTATAACAACATCTATGAGCTCTGATATTCCCTCACTTTTGATTGCGGAAATAGGCACTACAGGAATACCCAAATGATCAGAAAGCTTTTTTACATCAATGGAATTACCGCTTGCTCTTACTTCATCCATCATATTTAATGCAATAACCATCGGTATTGAAAGCTCCATCAGTTGAAGTGTTAAATAAAGATTCCTTTCTATATTTGTTGCATCAACTATATTTATTATTAAATCAGGATTTTCCTTTAAAAGAAAATCTCTCGTTACGACCTCTTCCATAGAGTATGGAGACAATGAATAGATGCCCGGTAAATCTACTAAAAAAGCATCCTTGTGTTTTTTTATCTGCCCCTCTTTTTTTTCTATAGTAACTCCCGGGAAATTACCCACATGCTGGTTACTGCCCGTCAATGCATTATAAAGAGTTGTTTTGCCGGCATTTTGATTACCTGCAAGAGCAAAGGTATATTTCATATGTCAAATACCTCTTTTAATTCAATTTTAGAGGCTTCTTCCTTTCTTATTGTCAATACATAATTTCTCAGGGATAATTCAATCGGGTCCCCCATTGGAGCTACCTTCCTGACCCTAACCTTTGTATTTGGTGTTAAGCCCATGTCCAGCAGTCTTCTCCTAAGCATTCCCTGTCCGCCTATTGAAGAAATAATACCACCTTGACCGGGTTTAATGTTATCTAATGTCATACCTCATTCCTCCAACCACGCACGATACTGATAATCATTCTCATTAGTTGATTTTATTATATTCCTCTGTATAATCATTGTCAATAGAGGAAATAAAAAAGGTATGATATCAATCACACCTCATTTACATTCTTATTTCAAATCATCGGCATTTGAACCGTATACTTCTATCACAGGCATAACGAACATGAATCCCACGCCTGGTTCATTAAAATAATCCAGCTCTTCCCTGATTTTTTCTACCACATCATCGAGCATTTCTCTCTCTTTAATGATGCTTATTATCATCTTGTTGTATGGTTTTCTGCCGTCTATAAGCTTTCTTACATTATCAAGCATGGGGATGTTTATATTGTGGTCTAAAAGCACCTTACCCATGCCCTGGCTGTCAATGGTGGTAGCGCCTATTTCCTCCTGATAGAAAACCTCATGTATATTATCTAATTTGGATATGTCGTTTAAAATTAAAAATAATGCAAACATTAAAGGGTAAAACCTCCCATTTTATCTTTGTTTCCTTTATCTTATTATTTTTATTATATCATAATGATTTTTTCAATTCAATACATGCAAGCAACATTTTCTAAAGGAAAACACTTTCATTTGAAATTAATATTTTTACATTGGATGATTTTACCTTATTTTTAAATTCTTCAGGGTCAGCCTTAATTATATCAAACGTATCATAATGAAATGGAACAACCGTTTTCGGCTTGATAAAATCCACCGCCTTAACTGCATCGTCAATATCCATTGTGTAGTTGCCGCCTATGGGCAGAAACGCAACATCTATATTTTCATCCTCCAGAAGCTTCATGTCAAGTGTCAAGCCCGTATCTCCGGCATGATACACCTTTTTACCGTCTATATTTATTATAAAGCCGCCGGGATTGCCTCCGTATATCATGTTGCCCCCGTCAGATATACCTGAACCGTGCAGTGCATTTGTCATTTTTACGATGCCGAAATCAAATTTTGTCCGGCCCCCTATGTGCATGGCGTGTGTTCTTACGTTAAATTTACCGAGATACGAACATATTTCAGCATTGGCTATAACCAGTGCCCCGCTTCTTTGGGCTATATTGACGGTGTCTCCTATGTGATCGCCATGTCCGTGGGTTACAAAGATGTGAGTGACATCTGACAATTCGTCCGGTCCTGACCTGGCTGACGGATTACCTGATATGAACGGATCGATGATACCTTTAAAATTTCCTTCTTCAATCATTACGGCTGCATGTCCTAAATAGGTGAGCTTCATAACAACCTTCCTTTCAATTTTTAACTATATAATAACCTCATACGGAAATAAAATCAACGTTTTTCTTCCCAAGATACGCTTCCTCTATTTTTTCATTTTTTATGAGCTCACCGGCATTACCCTCCATAGTTATGGCTCCCTGCTCAAGCACATAGGCATAATCGGCTATGGACAGCGCCTTAAAAGCATTTTGTTCAACTAATAATATAGTCTTGCCCATGTTTTTTATTTCAAGGATTATATCAAATATTGTGTTTATCAATAAAGGAGCAAGCCCAAGAGACGGCTCATCAAGCAATATTAAATCCGGATCTGACATCAGACCCCTCCCCATAGCAAGCATTTGCTGCTCTCCTCCGGAAAGTGTCCCTGCCAATTGCTGTTCTCTTTCCTTCAATATTGGGAAAAGCTCAAATATTCTGTTTAGATCCTTGTTTATTCCGTCTCTGTCATTTCTGAGAAAGGACCCCATCCGTAGATTTTCCATGACAGTCAGATTGGCAAATATTATTCTTCCCTCAGGAACCTGACATATGCCCGACTTTACTATTTTATGAGCATGCTTGGGAAGCTTTTCCCCCTTATACAGTATTTCGCCTTCCTTGTATTTGACTATACCGCTTATGGAGTTTATCAATGTGGATTTACCTGCCCCGTTTGAACCTATTATTGAAACTGTCTGCCCTTGTTCAACATTCAGGGATACTCCTCTCAAAGCATGAATTCCTCCGTAAAATACATTTAAATTATTAACCTTCAGCATATATTCTCCTCTTTGCCTAAGTAGGCTTCAACGACCTTTTTGTTTTCCTGAATTTCCTTTGGTGTTCCCAGGGCAAGGGGAATACCGAAATTTAGCACAAAGATTCTGTCACAGACACCCATTATCAAATCCATGTGATGCTCTATAATCAATACTGTTAAATTAAATTTGTCTCTTATTTCCTTTATTAACTCCATAAGCTGTATGGTTTCTTCGGGATTCATCCCTGCCGCAGGCTCATCAAGCAGCAGCAATTCAGGATCTGATGCAAGCGCTCTGGCTATCTCAAGCTTCCTTTGGAGCCCATAGGGCAGGTTGGATGATACTACATCCCTATAATCCCACAATCCCATCAGCTCCAACAGCTCGTCGGTTTTCTGTTTTAACACTTTTTCCTGCAGCTTGAATTTTCCTATTCTTATTACTGAATTGAATAAATTATAATCGGCGGATTTATGACATGCTGTCAGTACATTTTCGTATGCCGTAAGCTTTTTAAACAATCTTATATTCTGAAAGGTTCTCGTTATGCCCATATTAGCTATGTCATAAGGCTTTTTTCTGTGAAGCTTCTTATCATTAAAATAAATTACTCCGTCCGTTATTGAGTATATGGCTGTAATTAAATTAAATATGGTTGTTTTCCCCGCACCGTTGGGA
This sequence comes from Bacillota bacterium, assembly GCA_023425285.1. Taxonomy (GTDB): domain Bacteria; phylum Bacillota; class Clostridia; order Tissierellales; family Sedimentibacteraceae; genus Sedimentibacter. The sequence goes on along the minus strand of JAFACY010000205.1, from coordinate 4,944 downwards.
CCTATCAGTCCAAAAATCTCTCCCTGCTCCACATTGAAGCTCACATTGTCAACGGCGGTGAGACCTCCGAATTTTTTTGTTACATTGTTAAGAGAAAGCACACTCATAATTTAACCTCCTCTTTGTTGTTCCTTATTTTTTGTTTAATAAAATCTATAAATATCATGACGGATTTTATACTGAATTCCTTTCCGCCCATCAATCCCTGAGGTCTTGTAATCATAATCAATATAACTGCCGCACCGTAAATTACCAGCCTCCAGTTATAGAAGCTTCTTAAAATTTCCGGAAGGAATGTGAGCAGTATAGTTCCGATCACACTTCCAGACACGCTGCCCAATCCGCCGAATATTACAATTATAGTAAGCTCCGTTGATTTGACCATTTTAAACATGACAGGTTGAATATATCCAAGGTAATGTGCCAGCAGCCCTCCTGCTATCCCTGCATACAATGCACTTATAGCAAGGGCGGTCATTTTATACTTAAAAACATTTACTCCTATAGTTTGTGCGGCAAGCTCTTCCTCTCTGATTGCCACCATGTTCCTTCCGTGTCTCGATTTAATGATGCATACAAGCACAAAGACTGCAATTACATTTATAATAATCACATTGATCAAAGTTGATGTACCGTTAGTTGTGATGCCTGAAAGACCTCTTGCTCCTCCGAAATACTGCACATTATCCAGTATCAGTCTTGTTGCTTCACCAAAGCCTAATGTTGCAATACAAAAATAATCTCCCTTGAGATTTAATGTAAGAGCACCAATTAAAAAGCTCACCACCATTGCTGCAATACCGCCTGCAAGCAGCGCCGCCATAAATACAAGCCATGATACGGGACCTGACATAGACGCAATATTTGCTCTCATAGTTATCGAAGCTGCAACGTATGCTCCTATTGCCATAAAGCCTGCATGTCCGAATGAAAACAATCCGGTAAATCCCGTCAAAAGAGACAACCCGAGGACCGTCATTAAGTTTATGCCTGATAATATTAATATACCCGATACATAATCCCAACTCATAACTGCCTCCTATGCCTTATCTTCCGTTGCCTTGCCCATCAATCCGGTAGGCTTAACCACAAGAACAAATATTAAAAGTGCGAAAGCTATCAAATCTCTGTACTGGGATGAAAAGTATCCTGATACCATTGTTTCGATAAGACCCAGGAGAACTGAACCGATGACGGCACCCTGCAGGCTTCCAAGTCCTCCAAAAACAGCAGCTATGAATGATTTGGTGGTTATGTTTCCTATCTGCGGATACACCGTGTATCTCATTCCAAAAAGCATACCTGCAAGACCTGCCAGAAGTCCTCCCAAGGCAAATATAACGAAAATAACCTTGTCTACATTTACACCCATCAACGTACTTCCTTTTATGCTGTAGGATGTGGCCCGTATGGAAAGTCCTATTTTTGTTTTCTCAATGATATACACCAGTACCATCAGGCTTATGGCGGATATTACAAACATCAATAAATCAATCCTGCCCAAAGCAACATTTCCCATCATGATGGGCTCAGATGAAAAGATTGCCGGATATGACCTGAAGGTCGGTCCTATGGGTGAAGCAATTACTACATTTTCTAAAAATATTGAAGCTCCCATGGCGGATATAATGAAATAAAGAAAAGGAGCATTTCTTTTTCTCAATGGTCTGTACACAATTTTCTCCATTACTACAGCAAGAATCCCCGAACCGAATGCAGATAACATAAATGCTGCAAAAAACGGCACCTTAAAAAAAGTCAGACTGAAGTATCCTATGTATGCCCCTATCATGATTACTCCGCCATGAGCAAAGTTTGAAAAGTTCATTATGCTGTATACCAAGGAATATCCTACTGCCATTAAAGCATAAACACTTCCTATGGATAGTCCGTTTATAACCTGCTGTAAAAACAATTCATTCATTTGTTTCCTCCTTTGCAAGACTCTAATATCAAGATAAGGCGGGCTTAGCCCGCCGTTGAGTAACACTAATTACTACTGTAAACCGTACTTTTCCTGGAATATGTAGTCTGCGTTTTCAATTTTAACTATGGCAGCTTGTTTTCCCACAGGATTGTGGTCCTCTTCACTTATTTTTATGGTTCCGGTAACACCCTGTACGGTAACCTTTGTCAAGGATTCGGTTATTTTCCCCGGATCTGCGGAATTTGCATCAATGATTGCTGCTTCTAACAACTTAAATGCATCATGAGCCATGTATCCGTTTAATTCCAGAGGAAGATTGTACTTTGCCTTATATGCTTCCTGCAGTGGTTTAACCTCGGGATCATTAAAGTCCAGATGGTTTACAACATAGCTTCCCTCTATTGACTTAGCAGCCATTTCCATAAGCTGCTCAGACGGCCACCCGTCACCGCCTATAAGAGTTGCGTCTATTCCCAGATCTCGCGCCTGATTGGCACTTAATGCAACCTCTTTGTAATAGTATGGCATCAATATTACGTCAGGCTTTGCATCCTTGATTTTACTGAGCTGTGGTCTGAAGTCCACATCTCCCTCTTTGAAGCCTTCTTTTGCAACTATCTTACCGCCCTTTTCCATAAATGTTTTTTCAAAGAACTCTGTAAATCCTTGTGAATAATCACTTGCAACATCATACAGTACGGCAGCGTTTTTCAGTCCTAATTTGTCATAAGCATAGCCTGCTGCAACTGCTCCCTGGTACGGGTCTATGAAGCACACTCTGAAATTATACGGCTTGACCTTTCCGTCATCTCCCACTGTAACCTTTGGATTTGTAGCAACCGTTGCAATATCCGGAACCTTGTATTGTTCAAGAACCGCAGAAATTGAAATTGCCTGACCGCTTGCATTTGGTCCTATTATTGCAGCAACTCCATCCTGAGTAATCAGTCTTTTTACGGCATTTACAGCTTCAGCGGCATCTCCCTTTGTGTCATAATATATGCCTTCAACCTGCTTACCTAATATTCCACCCTTTGCGTTTACTTCCTCAATCAACATTTTTACTGTATTGCTTTCACACGTTCCCCATACTGCCTGATCTCCTGTAAGAGATCCTATCCAACCTATTTTAATTGTGTCATCTGCGGTTTTAGAAGTTCCTGAGCCGCCACAAGCTGTAAGCATCATCGCAAGAATCAATAATACGCTGACTATCCATAACACTCTTTTTTTCATTTCTTCCTCCCAATTAATAAGACTATGTCCTCATCTCTTTGAAATGTGGACATTATTAGTTATAATAGACTATTAGCTTTTGTCTGCTTTCATGCCATATATTTTATGGTTGTACACATTTCATGATGCAAAATATACTATATTACGATAAATTCCACCTGTTTTCCTTCAATGCACTTACTTGCCTGATACTTATTCAGCCTGTTTCTTAATATTTATTTAAGTTGATTTTATGATTAAAAGTGATATAATAAATACAATTTATGTTATGTATTAAATGAAAGAATATAGGTTTTTTTAAAGCTTTACAGCTTTGGAGGAATTATGAAAAAATACCTGATAGGACTTGACATAGGTTCCACAACAGTAAAAATTGCGGTAATAGATAATTCAGGAAATTTAGTTCATAAGCAATATGAACGACATTATTCAGATATAAGAAATACCGTTGCAGAAATTATCAAAAACTCACACGACAAACTTAAGGACAGTCAGATAAAAATAAGCATTACCGGCTCCGGTGCTATTGACGTGTCAAAATATCTGGGAATTACATTTGTTCAGGAGGTCGCTGCATCTACCAGAGCAATTGAAGAGTACATCCCCGACACTGATGTAGTTATAGAACTGGGTGGTGAGGATGCTAAAATAACTTATCTATCCGGAAACCTGGAGCAGCGTATGAACGGTTCATGCGCAGGAGGTACGGGAGCATTTATAGATCAGATGGCTGTACTGATGAAGACAGATGCTGCCGGTCTGAACGAATTGTCCAAGCTGCACAAAACAATATATCCCATAGCATCCCGCTGCGGTGTATTTGCAAAGTCAGATATCCAGCCTCTTCTCAACGAAGGGGCAAGGCAGGAGGATATAGCTGCCTCTATATTTCAGGCAGTTGTAAACCAGACAATAAGCGGACTGGCTCAGGGAAGACCTATAAAGGGTAATGTTGCATTTTTAGGAGGACCTTTGTTTTTCTTGTCCGAGCTCAGGGAGAGATTTAAGGTAACATTGGAGCTTGATGAAAAAAACGCCATATGTCCCGAAGATGCAAATTATTATGTGGCCATAGGCGCCGCTTTGTTGTCGGAAGAAGTTGAGGAAATAAGCTTCAGTGATTTCTATGACAGAATAAACAATACAATCAGCAATTCAAAAATTGAATACAGAAAAAAGGATTTGGAGCCTTTATTTGAATCGGAAGAGGAATATAATAAATTCCTTTCGAGGCACAACCAACACAGCGCAGTTAAGAAAGATATAAAGGACTATAACGGTTCTGCTTTCCTTGGAATCGACGCAGGCTCCACGACAACCAAGCTTGCTCTGATTACGGATAAGGGTGAATTGTTATATTCATATTATTCCAGCAATGAAGGAAATCCGTTAAATTCTGCCGTCAGAGCGGTCAAACTGCTTTATTCTCAGTTGCATGAGGGCATAAAGATTGCATCCACTGCCGTAACCGGTTATGGAGAACACCTGATAAAGGCGGCTCTTAATGTTGATACCAGTGAGATAGAAACAGTTGCACACTACAAGGCTGCTGACTTTTTCCTGAATGGTGTTGACTTTATAATTGATATAGGCGGTCAGGACATGAAGAGCATGGTTATAAAGGACGGAGTTATAGATTCCATCATGCTCAATGAGGCATGCTCATCAGGCTGCGGATCATTTATTGAAACATTTGCCAAGTCCCTGGAGATGACCGTACATGAATTTGCGGAGGAAGCAATTTTTTCTAAAAACCCTGTTGATCTGGGAACCAGATGCAC
>JAFACY010000152.1 GCA_023425285.1 Bacillota bacterium | reverse complement strand
CATTAGGGACGATTCTTTTAAGGATATAACCCGTCGGTGACGGTTCTTTTCGGGTTATTTTAATGGTATAAAAAACATACGAGAGGCAGTGATTTTATTATGAGTATAATAACACTTAAATTTAATAAAAACAGAAAAGGTGCTGCACTTGTATGGATGATTTTAGCCTTTAGTGTTACATTTATTATGATGACCTCAATTATATTTTTGACTCAGCAGGATTTAAGAGAAACAGTCAAGCAGGAAGAAAGACTTCAGACATACTATATAGCAAATGCAGGAATAGATCTTACATATGCAGCTTTGATGGATCCAATCCATACTCCCAAGAAGATAGAGGCTGCTATCAATAAGATAGGAACTACGGGCAACAAAAAACTAACTGATACTATAAATATAAAATATAACGATGATATCAAGGGTACTGCAACGGTAACCATAAGCAGGATAACAATAGATGAAAAAAAATGGGTTCAGATTGTTTCTGTGGGCAAGTTAACAGGTAAGGATACTACGGTGACAACCACCATGAGAATTAACGAAGCAAATACAAACCAGATTGTCAGAGAAAAATTCGGTAAATAAGAAGAGGTGTTATTATGAAAATAAAAATTAAAAAAAACACCAGAGGTTTTACATTAGTAGAGGTTATTTTGGCAGTTGCACTTATAAGCTTTGTGATTATACTTAGCTCAAATATTCTTATATTTGGAGTGAATTCTCAAAAACTGACCTTGAAGGAGTATTCCGTTCAATCTGATTTGAGACGTGCAACGGAGCAGGCCAATGAGCTTATAAGGTATTCAAAGGCTGTTTTTGCAGTTCCAAAGTCTTATGTATCTCCGGATACGGCAATGGATCCCGGATGGAGCTATCTTATGGTAAGTTCGGACGGAAAAAGAATTGTGAATATGGAGTATGATGATACTCTTAAAAAACATGTGGAAAAGGTAGCTGTTGAGGAGTCTGAAGGAATATTGTACGGCATATCCTTTGATAAGGATGAATCGGCAAAAGGAGATACAGTTTTAAAATATAAGATTCATGCCTATAATACGGATGAATCGGGTAATAAAGCAGGAGAAAGAATATTATATGAATCCACGGTGGAAACCGTAAATGCAATACAAGTGGTTGATAAGGGCACTGAGCTTTCACCTTCCATTGCATTGGCATACAGAAGCGACGGTCAGACCTCGGGAAAGGGGAAGAACCAGATTGCGTACATAACTATAGTTGTGGACACCTCCAACAGCATGAACAACACACCCAGCGGCGGTGGAAGCAACACTTCGGAAACCGTCAATTCAAGGATATACAAAGTAAGAGAAGCTCTGGTTGGTAACGGAACAAGCACCGGAAACGGGATAATTCAATCATTTTCCAAAGAGGAGAATGTATTTATTTCTTTTGTTCCGTTTGCAAATACTGCAAACTATCCGATTCCCCATGCAAATTCTAATCCTGCAGGAAAACATCCTTTTTATGAGGTATATAAGTCGGCGGAGTCAAATTATTTAATCACCACTATAAATAATACAAAGGCTGACGGACATAAAAGCGGCAGTTATGGCTCCGGTCAGGGCGGTACTAATACAGGGGACGGATTGAGGCGAGCATATTATCTGCATGATACATTCAGGAAGAGAATGGAGGATGCAGGCACACCTATTAATGACAAGGATCAGGTACATCATTATATGATTTTGCTCGTTGACGGTGAAACCACATTTCAGACAAAATACTACAGATATGAGGATGACGGATATTATGTATATTCGGGATATGATGAAAGAATCAGCGGGCAATGGTATGAACGATTTAACTGGAGGACTGCCTGGACAGGAAGTGAGAAGTCTGATTTTCTTCCGGACGGTAATATATCTCATGATCGTTTATCAAGTTATAGTGCGCCCAGTGATAGCTTAGTATACAATAGACACTACAATGGTACTATTAATTATAAGTATAGTAGTTGGGGCAACTGGTACAATGATAATTATAGTGGAAACATAGTTGAATATGGAAAGAAAAATAACGGGTTTGATAAAATCCTCATAGCCGGAGACGGCAATGCTACTATAAATAACAGCAGCTATGTAAGTTCTGTTGGCAGTAAAATTCAGAGCTTTGATGATTCTGCAGGAATCAGAAGCTATATCATCGGATATGCAAGCGGATTGAACACAAATATCAACTATATTGGCGATAAAATCGGTACAGAAAGTACACACAGATATGTGTACAACAGCTCGGATTTTAATTTAGATGAAATTTTCAAGAATATTGCAACGGATATAATGGCGGATTTCTGGCTGGCAGCAGGGCCTCAAATAGTGAAATAGAGGGTGATAGATATGGGAAAGAAAAAGGGCTTTACATTGGTGGAGGTTATTGTTTCATTAGCGATACTGGGTATAATTGCTATTTCCTTTTTAGGTGCTATTTCCTCTCATTTCACTTATATGACATCTACTAAAAACATAACTCAGGATGCTTTTAAGGCACAGGAAATGATGGAATATGAAATAGACGAAGCTAAAGAAAGGGTTATGTCTCCTTCTGCATCGTTAAAAACGAGCAAAATATTCAACACTGACCTAGGGGGCATTGATGTTAAGTACGAAGAAGTTAAAATTTCACATAATAATAAGGACTACTATACCTTGGTATCAAATGTGAAACCGGATCCGCTGGAAATAATAAGTCTTGAAAGTATAGGAATAAAGCTAATGCAGGGTTCAAGCCAAATGGAGGGTGATTATTATGGATATCCCACAGATGAGTTCAGCATAGTAGGGAATTTCAGCAATAAAAATATTTATAAGTGGGATCATTTGCTGAATCAGGTTGAATGGTATGTCAGTTCTGATACATTTAACATTCCAAAGCCTAAAAATGAAAGTGCTGTTTTAAATGATGATGAAGGGCATTATTACCCTATATTTCCGAGAGATTATGAAATTTTTTCAAATGAAACAGTTTATAAATTCGGAACCTCTCAAAATACATTTTCGTATATAGATAATATTGCAGGCAGACACATCATTTACACTGTAACACCTGCCGCAAAATCCGGTAAATTGGGTGAACGTAAAGAAAGCAAGCCCATATTCATATCGGGACTTACTGTTACGGACAATCTGATAACGCATCTTGATGCTTCGTATATTGATTTTTTATCGGGGACTACAGAAGCCCAAAAATCGGGAACAGACTATTTGTTAAACAGATGGTATGATATTTCAAGCATCACCGGCAGAAACTCTCCTAATGAATGGGCATCACCGACAAGTAGTTCAAAACCTATTGTTAACAGGACTGATGCCGCTGATGAGTTTTCAGGTCAATATGTAAAATTTGATTCAGGTAAATTTGTGCAAATTAATCAGGGAAGCTCCGGAGGTTTAGTTACAATATATACGGTTTTGAAAAACAGAGACGACCGTATATCGGCATATGCTCTTAACGGAGATAATCAATTGAGGATAGAAGTGCCCACAGATGAAAATAAAAATAAATGGAATATAGTTTGCTCAAATATTACATTAGACGGCACAATGTTTGAGATAGGAAATTCAATGACGGATATTGCGGAGTTAGTTATATATTCCGGCAGTGTAAGCGATGAAAACAATTCAAAAATACTGAATTATTTAACTCATAAATATTCTTCAAATTTAATTATTAACAATACTCAAGGCTCTGTAAAGGAATGGAACTTTAATTACAATACAAAGAATTGGGCAGCGCTGAATCAAATAAATGGATTCGGATGGCAGACGGGTGGATACATAGGAGGAACAATTAATGGCGTCGATCCTCATTGTGGTCATAGTGATGAGTTAAATATTCCTGCTGACAGTATTAATAAAATTTTACTCAGACTTAAAAACAATACAAGCAGCACAGGAGCGGAATTTTATTACGAAACAAGTGAAGGAGTTATGGACGAGTATAGAACTGTTAAGTTTAATATTTTACCAAACAGTGATTTCACCGAATATGAAATAGATGTCAGCACTGTACCCTATTGGTCTGGAATGTTAAAAAAGCTAAGATTAGACCCGGCAGTGGGAGTCAGTACAGGTTCATTCAGTGTTGATTACATAAGATTATATGAATAAATAATTATTTAAGGAGGGAACCTCATGCCACTACTAATAACACTATACGGACTCATCATAGGTTCCTTCTTAAATGTATGCATATACCGCATACCCAGAGAGGAAAGCATCGCATGGCCGGGGTCGCATTGTCCTGAGTGCAGTCACAATCTCAGCTGGTATGATAATATACCCTTGATTTCATATCTTATATTAAAGGGTAGGTGCAGGTACTGCGGCAGCGGTATTTCGATGCAGTATCCCTTGGTGGAAGCATTGAATGCAGTACTGTACATAGTTATGTATATTAAATATGGCTTTGGGGTGGATTTTGTATTTTATTCATTGATATCATCAGTGCTTCTGGTAGTGATTTTTATTGACCTGAAGGAAATGATTATACCTGACAGTCTGGTGCTGTGTGTCTTGATTTTATCGGTTGTACATAAGATATTTAATTATTTTTTTTACGGTCTGTCCTTTGGCTTGCTTGACAGCGTCTTAGGCTTGCTGGCAGCCGGAGGAGTGTTTTTAATCATTGTGCTTGTGTCCCGGGGTGGTATGGGCGGAGGGGATGTAACTCTCATAGGTGCCTTAGGCTTTGTCTTGGGGCTTAGATATATATTGCTGACTATATTTTTATCATTCATACTTGGTGCGGTTATTTCGGTATTTTTACTGGCTGCAAAAATTAAAACTCGGAAAGACCCTATTCCCTTTGGTCCATTTATTGTAACTGGATTTTTTATAACGATTTTGTGGGGACAGGATATTATAAATTTGTATTTTAATCTATTTTAATCTATTATTGTAAGGAGTGATGACGTTGGGCTTATTTGATAAGAACAAGACTTATTCTGTTGAATTCTGCTCGGATGAGGTAAGGGTAGTTGAGGGAAGGTATAATAAGAAAAATATCGTTGTTAATAAGGTTTTTTCGATACCGATTCCGGAGGGTGTGTATGAGGACGGAATGATAAGGGATATGGAGGAGCTGTCACAGATACTGCACAAGGAGTTTTCTCTGAGAAATATATCCGGCGGCGAGGTATATGGTGTAATCAATTCTTCCAACATTATTATCAGAGAAATAAGGATACCTAAGGTTGATGTGAAGCAGATTGCTTCTATTCTGAACTACCAGCTGGATGAGTATCTGCCGGTGGACCCTGAGGGATATGTGGTTCAGTTTGTTCCTCTTGATGTGGTATATGATGAGGGAGTGGAAAAGCTCAATGTCATGCTCATCGGTGTACCTAAGTACATGGTTGAAACGCATCTGAATCTGATACGAAACATAGGACTGAAGCCTGTGGTTCTGGATTATGCGGGCAATGCCATGAGTAAGCTGATACATCTCAGCGACAGCATAAATGGCGTGTATGGCAATGATATAACTATAGCATGTGTGGATCTGGAACAAAAAAGCACTGCTCTTTGCATTACCGGAAATGGTATGATGAGTATGTCCCGTGTGGTAAATGCGGAAATAAATCCTGCCGTGTATGATAATCAATCAGGAGCCGCTTCTTATTCTGACGAACAGGATGCTGCTGTGGCTGTGGCTTTGCAGAGTGATCTTTCGGCCGTGCTCAACGGGATTGATATGGTATTCAGATATTACAACTCGAGAAATGCTCAGAGAGATATCGATTTGGTGCTGATTTACGGTAATTATTCTAATATTAACGGTATCGAAGAGGTTATGAGCAGCTATCTGGATAAGCCGTGTGTTAAGCTCAGTGTTTTGGATAAGGTAAAATTTTTAGGAGACATAGCAAAGTATGCTAATGCTATCGGAGCTCTGATAAGGGGGAACGGGGTGAAATGATGAGTGATCTTAATTTTTTTGAGCCCTATATAGAGAAAAGGGATTTCAGATTTAATAAAATGATCCTGCTGTATGGGTTGTTAGTGCTTAGTATAGCCGCGGTTGCCGTGATAGGTATATATAATCAGGTTCAGATAAGTATGCTGCAAAAGCAGGTAAATGAGAGACGTGCAATTGCTGAGGATTCGTATACTGTTGATAAGTATAATGAAATAAAGACACTTGAGGAT
>JAFACY010000048.1 GCA_023425285.1 Bacillota bacterium | reverse complement strand
AATTCCTTCGGAAAATGCCTATGTATGTAATCCTGATATTTCAGAAGTAAACAATGCAATGCTTGAACCTTTGGGTGTTGCAGTTCATGCTGCAACGAAGATATCATTAGCCGGCAAGACCGTGGTTATAACAGGTTGTGGTCCTATTGGGCTTATGGCAGCAACTGTTGCAAAAAAACTCGGATCCAGCAAGGTGATATGTGTGGAGCCAAATGACTATCGTGCAGAAGCGGCATACAAAATGGGTGCGGATCTTGTTTTGAACCCGTTTCATTTTGATATTGTACAGGAAATTCGTCAGGAGTGCGAAGGCATCGGACCGGATGTTGTGTTGGAATTCTCGGGTAATGCAGGCGCAATAAAGGATGCGACAAAATATATCAGAGCAGGTGGCGAAATTATAGTGGGAGGATTGCCTGCTAATGAAATTTCGCTTAATTTTACAGATATATTTTATCGTGGAGTAAACATGTATGGACTGAGCGGGCGCGAGATGTACCATACCTGGAAGATTATGACCGGATTGCTTAATTCGGGTATGGATGTATCTGATTGTGTCAGTCATATATTGCCTATGGAAGAATTTGATAAGGCGTTTCAGCTGATAGAGTCCGGACAGGCCTTGAAAATATTGCTAAGACCATGAAAGTCGTAATATTCGTTAATAAATGCAAAACGGAGCTTTGAAACAAGCTCCGTTTTGCATTTATTATTGATTTATTACAGTGGATCTATAACCTGTGTAACTGTCCCGAAGTCGTAGCCTTGATTCCTCAAATCTGTTATTATTGTCTGAAGTGCTGCGGGAGTATCGGCTGCAGATTGATGCATTAAAATAATTGCACCGGGCTCGATGTTTTCGGTTACGCGTCTTACTATGGCATCAGCTCCCGGGTCTTTCCAGTCCAATGTATCTATAGTCCACATGATTGTAACATAGCCGAGTGAAGCCAATTCGTTAAGAATTGCCTGATTGTATTCGCCGTACGGCGGTCTGAACAAATACGAATTCTTTCCTGTAACATTATTGATGAGAGCATCTGTTCTGACTATCTGGTTTCTGACTTCGGGCAATGGTATCAGCGTCATATGAGGATGAGTATAGCTGTGGTTTGCTATTTCGTGACCTTCATTAGCTATGGCTCTTGCAAGCTCGGGATAATTGATCAACCATATACCCGACAGGAAGAATGTAGCCTTAATGTTATTGTTTCTTAATATTTCCAGCAATTCATATGTCTGATTGTCCCCGTAGGTTGCATCAAAGGTGAGAGCTACCATTTTTTTATCCGGATTTCCCCTGTATATTGCAACAGCATTTTCCGGAATAGCAATTGTTATTGTCATGCCCGGTATTATCTGTTGCGGATCTATTCCGGGATTAACATTTAATATTGACTGAGCAGTAGTTCCGAATCTGCTTGCGATTTTATATATGGTATCTCCCGGAAGTACAGTATAATGTACAATACCTGGTTCGACGGGCTGGAACGGGTTTACAGCGTCACCGGGCAATATGATTTTCATTCCGGGATATATCAACGACGGATTTGTGATATTGTTCATAGACAGAATGTCTTGTATAGGTACTTTAAAAAGCAGTGAAATAATATATAGATTATCACCGGGCTGCACAGTATAAATAATGCTGCCGGGCGGAGTTTCCAAATCTTCTTCCTGAACAGGTATCAATAAAACATCGCCGGGATAAATCAAGTCGGGATTCGTTATGTTATTTGTATTTACAATTTCCTGTATGGTACTGCCGTAAAGACGTGCTATCTTGTAAAGTGAATCTCCGGGTTGTACCGTATAAACAATTTGAATCATTTTAAAGCCTCCTTTCCCTTATTATTTAATATAATATTCTGGTAACAGAACAAAGTGATTGTTGCTGACATAAAATAATTAACACTTGTAATATATTAATAATTGTTATATAATTTGACCATAGATTCAGGGAGGATGTAATGGTTAAAGCATTTGGTTCTGCAAATTTTACTGTGAATAAGCAATGTAAATTCAGCAGTTCTGTTTCAAAAAATGGAATTTCTTCAGTTTACGGGAGAAGTGTATCCATTTTTAGTATGAAAACAGCAAATGCATAAATCCGTGCTCTGATTCTTTTTGATTTTTATTTTTTGAATTATGATTCGGGTTTTGCTGAGTTTTTTTTATTTATTTATGATACTCATTCTTCCATAGAGCTTTCATTAAGAGAGCTTATTTTATTTTTTGAATAATAAATTACACAAATTTTGGAGGAATAATGAGTACTAAATTAAAACGAAATATATCTGTAGGTTATATATATAATTTTTTCCTGCAGTTGAATGTAACTTCTGCCATATGGGTGCTTTATATGGCGTTCAAGGGGATGTCATTAATTGAAATAGGTATCCTTGAATCAATTTACCACATCACAGGGTTGATTTTGGAAATACCTTCCGGTGCAATTGCGGATTTATACGGCAGAAAGTTTAGTGTGGTGACAGGCAGACTGCTGAACATAGTTTCATGTATTCTGATGATTACGGCAAACAGCTTTTTGGAATTTGCTATATCCTTTGTTTTGAGCAGTGCGGCAATGAACCTGAATTCCGGGGCTGCCGAAGCATTGATTTATGACAGCTTAAAGGAGTTGGGCGAAGAAAACAAATATAAAAAAATATGGGGTCAGACGGCTTTCATCATGTCAATTTCTCAGGGTATAGCAATTTTATTGGGAGGAATATTGGCGGATGTTAAGTTTCTGTATGCTTATGTGTTTGGCGGAGTGATACAGCTTATTGCACTGATGGTATCGTTGAATTTTATTGAGCCGACAGCCGTAAGGAAGAAAAATGCAAATAAACATAAAGAAAATGTATTTATAAATCAGCTGAAAATGAGCATGGATGTATTGAAATGCAGAAAAATTGTTTTTTATATCATCATGTTTTCGGCACTGTTAGGGAGTTTGCAGACGACTGTATTTTTTTACAGTCAGAAATTCTTTTCAGATATGGGCTACACAAAGACGGTGATTGCTGTTATTTGCTTTACAGGCAGCATTATAGAAGCATATAGTTCGAAATATGCATACAAACTGGAAAGACGGCTGAATGTAAGGAAAATACTGATTGGTCTGTCTGTATTTAATGTGATTGCTTTAGCGGGATTGGCATTTGTAGCCGGATTTTCCATAGGCTTTTACCTCCTGACAAATTTAACGGGGGGACTGGCATTTACAATACTAAGTGACTATATTAACGGAAGAATACCTTCCGAATCACGAGCGACCATACTGTCTTTTGAAAGTCTGTGGTTCAGTATATTTATGATAGGAGTTTTTCCTTTGTTCGGATTGATAGCGGAGAAGATAGGACTTACACTAACCTTTGGTGTAATGGCATTAATATATATACCGGCAATAATATTCCTGATGCTCAAGCTGCAAAAACATGAACAGTCGGCTTGATAAAGACTGCGTTGACTAAATATAATACGATTAATTAAGAAATTTGTTATTGTGCATAAGTTTACAAATTAAGGTTAAAATTTTAATGATAAAATTTATTTTAACCATGGAGGAAATGCTTATGGACAATTATAAGGATGAGCAATTAAATCAATTCAGAGTAGACGATATGGGAAAAGATCTGACAACAAATCAGGGTCTTAAAATGGCGGAGGATGAATTTTCTCTAAAGATCGGAGAAAGAGGTCCGACTTTATTGGAGGACTTTCATCTCAGAGAAAAAATAACACATTTTGATCACGAAAGAATTCCCGAAAGAGTTGTTCATGCAAGGGGAACAGGAGCTCACGGTGAATTTCAGCTTTACGAATCTATGAAAGAATATACCAAGGCAGGATTTTTGCAGGACCCTACTGTTAAAACTCCTATATTTGTGAGGTTTTCAACAGTAGCGGGATTCAGAGGCTCTGCGGATACGGTCAGGGATGTAAGAGGCTTTGCCATTAAATTTTACACACAGGAAGGAAATTACGACTTAGTGGCTAATAATATGCCTGTGTTCTTTATGCAGGATGCAATTAAATTTCCGGATTTTATTCATGCTGTCAAACCGGAGCCAATGACAGAGGTACCTCAGGCGTCATCTGCTCACGATACTTTCTGGGATTATATAGCCAATAATCAGGAGTCCGCTCACATGGTTATGTGGGCCATGTCAGACAGGGCAATACCCAGAAGCTATCGTATGATGGAGGGCTTTGGAGTTCATACCTTCAGATTTATAAATGAGCAGGGAAAAGCAACCTTTGTAAAATTTCATCTTAAGCCTGCTTTAGGTGTTCATTCATTAGTGTGGGATGAAACTCAGAAAATAGCAGGAAAAAATCCTGATTTTAACAGAATGGATCTACAGGAAGCAATTGACAGCGGTAATTTCCCTGAATTTGAGTTAGGTGTGCAGCTATTGGCTGAGGAAGATGAATTCAACCTGGATTTTGATATATTGGATCCTACAAAGTTATGGCCCGAAGAAGATGTACCTGTAAAGATTATCGGTAAAATTACATTAAATAAAAATGTGGATAATTTCTTTGCTGAAACTGAGCAGGTCGCTTTTCATCCCGGACATGTAGTGCCCGGAGTTGACTTCACTAATGATCCGCTACTGCAGGGAAGATTGTTTTCCTATACGGATACACAATTAATCCGATTGGGAGGACCGAACTTCCATGAAATACCTATTAACAAGCCGGTGGTTCAGTTCCATAATAATCAAAGGGACGGATATCACAGACAAACAATCAATACCAGCAATATAAGTTACCATAGAAATTCATTGGCAAACGGTACTCCCAAAACAGTGCCTGAATCTGAAAGTGGATATGCACATTACCAGGAAAAAGTAAGCGGAAACAAAATAAGAGCGAGAAGTGACAGCTTCAAGGACCATTTTTCACAAGCAGCAATGTTTTATAACAGCATGAGTGAGCCGGAAAAAAAGCATATTATTGACGCTTTAAAATTTGAAGTCGGAAAGGTTAAAAGTAAAAATGTAAGACAACAGGTTGTTGATATGTTTGGAAATGTAAATACTGATATGGCAAGTCAGGTGGCAGATGCTGTCGGGGTCAGCAGACCAAAGGGAGAATGTTCAAAATACCCTAAGGTTTCTCCTGCACTCAGTCAGGCAAACACAATAAAAAGACCGGACACCCTGAAGGTGGGATGCATAATATGTGACGGATACAATTCGGAGGAATTCAATGCTGTGTTAAATACACTTTATAATGCAAAGACAATTCCGGAAATAATCAGCAGCACATTATCTCCGGTAAAAGGTTCAGGCGGGGAAGAACAGATGCCTAAACATACCTTTACAACTACAGATCCGGTACTCATGGATGCAATCTATGTAATCGGAGGATCGAATCCGGATGATAAGGCTGTTACTGAAATGAAAAGATATATCCATGAAACATACATGCATTACAAGACAATCCTGATTTCAAAAAATACATCCATGCTGCTGGATACAAATATGGCAGCACAGCCGGGTGTTACAATACTAGATGGCAAAATGCAAATTGATAAATTTATAGATGATATTTCCATGCACAGACATTGGGACAGAAATGTAAATATATGTGGCATGAATAATCAATTGCAAAATCAAAAGACGTTGTCTTTAAAGTGAAAGCAGATAAATGGGACCCACATATGATGGGTCTCATTTTTATGCGCTAACCCAATTTTTACGACGGAAGGAGCAGATAAATTGGTGATTGAGACTGTTTATGTAACCGATCATTGATAATTATAGGGAAATAATGTATAATGATTTTACAATATATGAAAGAGGAATACATATGATAAATATAAGAAAAGTAAGGATAGAGGATTTAGATGCAGTAGCAGAGGTTGAAGCAATATGTTTTCCGGAAGCAGAAGCAGCTACGAAGTCATCATTAAATCAACGTATCAACACATTTCCGGATAGCTTTTTTGTAGCAGAAAGTGACGGTAAAATAATCGGATTTATTAATGGCTGTATAACTGATTCAAGGACTATATATGATGAATTGTTTAGCAACGCAGCTTTACACATACCAGATGGGGAATACCAGGCGATATTCGGTCTGGATGTAATTCCCGAATATCGCAATAAAGGAATTGCAGCACAATTAATGAATTATATGATTGATATATCAAAATCAAACGGTCGAAAAGGTGTTATACTTACATGCAAAGATTACCTCATTAATTATTATTCAAAATTTGGCTTTAAAAACAAAGGCGAATCAAATTCGGGACACGGCGGCGCTAAGTGGTATGATATGATTTTGGAGTTTTAATAAACAAGGTATCGACGATTACAGTGGGGAGCATATAAATCTCCACTTAAATACATTTATTTTATGTCGCAAAATAACTATTTTGCGACAAAGATACTTCAAATAAGACGGAGGGGCTTCAGATTGGCTCTGATATTACGATTTTACTGCTTTTAACGATTTTCGCCTGTTTGTAAAAATGTTATTTGTTATTTTAATATTTTGGTTAATTAAATTCATATTGTCAAATTATTTTATTATAATAATTTCATTATTTAATTTTGCTGTTCGATTTGTTCAATTTATTATTTTATTTATGTTTGTACTATAAAAATAAATCGCTCATATTTGTCTTGTTATTTAATTTCTTCTTGTCACTTCGTTGTCTTGCATATCTATATTTTACAAAATCTTTATACCATTTAAACTATGATATATCTTCAAAAAATACGAGGCTTTAAAATGCGTTTTAACGAAAGTTATTTTATTTCTTGACCTGATATACCTTGTAATAATTTAATATATTTCATTATTCAGCCTATTTAATAGTTTTTTTATAAAACAAATGGTGTTTTATGATATTTGTCATGCAAACTAAAATTATTGCAGAAAAAAGTTAATGGTCTTGATGTCATTGTTATGTTAAGATGTCATTCATGTAATTATGAGCTTATGGTGAATACACTCAAACATTAGGATTAAATTCTATTCTGCTTTGTAGGTAATATGATTTAAAAATAGCTTGTTTTTATTATTATAATTATATATAATTTACTAAGAAGATTTTGCGACATTTTCCATATCAACTTTAAGGAGAAAATTATGATGATAAATTATAATGACCTATGCCCTGCTCCACTCAGTGATTTTTTAGAATATGCTTTATCCATCAAAGGCAGATCGGAAAAAACTGTAAGTGAATATTATCTTGATCTAAGGACATTTTATAGATTTTTGGTAATCAGATTTAAGCTGTCCCCTACAGTCAAGGAATTTGAAAATATTGATATTAACCTTGTCACACTTGATACGTTGAAAAAGGTTAAAATTATGGATCTACACTCATTTATTGCGTACATAGACAGAGAAAGAAATAACTCAAACAGGACAAAAGCCCGTAAAATTGCTTGTTTGCGTTCATTTTTCAAATACTTATACTCAATCGTCAAACTGATTCCCGAAAATCCAGCTTTAGACTTAGAAACTCCTAAAAGAAATAGCCGTCTGCCGGTTGCATTAACATTAAATGAGTCAAGGAATTTGCTGACATCAATATCAGGCTCCAACGAAAAGCGGGACTACGCGATAATTACATTATTTTTAAATTGCGGTCTTCGTCTGTCTGAGCTCATAGGTATAAATATAGATAAAATCAAGGGCGATACATTGACCGTTGTTGGTAAAGGAAATAAGGAACGTACCATTTATTTGAATGATGCCTGTATAAAGGCTATTGAAGAATATCTGGAGGTTCGTTCGGACGCAAAACCCGGTCATGAGAATGCTCTTTTTATAAGCAACCGTAAAACACGTTTTACTCAAAAAGGCGTGCAGCACATGGTTGATAAATACCTGAAGGAATCGGGTCTGTCGGGAATGAATTATTCGCCCCATAAGCTTCGTCACACTGCGGCAACACTGATGTATCAATATGGTCATGTGGACATACGTGCTCTGCAGGAAATTTTAGGTCATGAAAGTGTTTCAACAACACAGATATACACTCATATTAATAAGGAGCAGCTGCGTGATGCAGTTAAACAAAATCCATTGAATAATGAACAATAGAGATATAGATGCATTAGAAAATGCATCTTATTTATTAATTATATCTACTTTACAGGTATTGCAATTATGTCTCCGGGATATATTGAGGCATCTTGTATGTTGTTGTGTTTTGATATTTCATATACTGCTTTTCTTATTTCCATATCTTCCATATAGGTTGATGCCAGAGACCATAATGTGTCCCCTTCACTTACATTTATGTATTTAAATTGAGGTATGTCTTTGGAGTATGCGTTTATAGTCAAGGATGAAGCAAAAACAATAATGCTGACAAAAAATACTGATATAAAAACAAATCTTTTAAAACGGTTAATGTTGGTTATTCTGTATTTATTAAATATTATCATAATTCACCTCGAACAAATTTTCTATCTTTATTTTAGCAGAACATTAGTTCGATGTCAATAAGTTTTTGAAAAAAATTCAAACAAATGTTTGATTTATTTTTCGATGTATGTTAAAATATAGAAAAACTAAAAGAGGTGGACCAATGAAATATGATGGCTTAAGTGATAAGCAAATAAAAATACTAAAGTACATAAAGAATGAATTGACTCTCAGAGGCTATCCCCCATCAATCCGCGAAATCTGCCAAGCTGTTGGATTAAGCTCTACTTCTTCGGTACATGCCCACATTAACACATTAGAAGAAAAAGGATACATAAAAAAAGGAAGCAATAAGAGAAGAGCTCTTGAATTGATTGATGTTGATGATATATGCAGCAGCATGCCAAAAAAAGAAATTGTAAATGTACCTATCATAGGAACTGTTACTGCAGGAGAGCCGATTTTAGCAGTTGAAAATGTTGATGATACCCTGCCCATTTCAATAGACTTTGTCGGAAATAAGGAATCATATGTATTAAAGGTTAAGGGTGAAAGCATGATTGAGGCAGGAATATTAGACGGAGATTACGTAATCGTTAACTCTCAGAATACAGCAAAAAACGGAGATTATGTTGTTGCTTTAATAGATGATGAAGCTACGGTTAAGACATTTTACAAGGAAAAGGATCATATCCGCTTACAGCCTGAAAACAAACTGTTGGATCCGATCTTAGTAAAGAATCCATACATTCTGGGTGTTGTAAAAGCGGTAGTCAGAAAATACTAAACAATTTATATTAATTATGTTAAAAATTACCCTACTCTGCAGGGTAATTTTTTTCTGTTCTTTTATTTAAGCTTCAGCTTAGCCAATGCATCAGCCAAAGCTGTATTTATATTATCGTCTTCCTTGTTGAGCTTGGCTATATATTTCGATGCTTCCTTGTTAGATATGGACTTCTTTTCAGTTTCTTTTCTTTTATTGAAGGCTGAAAGTTTTTCTCTGAAGCCGCATTTGCATACAAAGATTTTACCCTCTCCCTCACCTCGGAGCTCTAACTTTTTGTGACATTCCGGACATCTCGCATTTGTTACCTGGGCGAGCTTTCTTCTGTAGCTGCATTCTCTGTTCTGACAGGTTAGCATGATGCCGTGCTTTCCGTTAACCTCTAACAGATAGCTGCCGCATTCGGGGCATCTTTCTCTCGTTGCATTGTCATGTACATATGTCTGGTCATTTTGCTTGATTTCCTTGATGATAGACTGTGTGTAGTCCTTCATTTCATTTATAAAATTCACTCTGTTTAATTTGCCTGATGATATTGCAGTGAGCTTTTGTTCCCACTCGGCGGTAAGCTCCGGAGATTTTAAATCATCGGGGGCCAATTCAAGTAGCTGCCTTCCCTTGGATGTGGTATAAATATATTTATCTCTTTTTTCAATTAAAAAAGTGTTAAATAATTTGTCAATTATATCCGCTCTTGTAGCAACGGTTCCAAGTCCTCCGGTTTCTCCTATGGTCTTTTTCAAATCCTTATTGGCATCTTTCATAAATTTAACCGGATTCTCCATTGCCTTAAGGAGAGTACCCTCAGTAAAATGAGGCGGCGGTGATGTTTTTCCCGTTGTCATTTTTATTGATGAAACATCTAATGTCATACCCGTATTTAATTTATTCAATGCTTCAACAGGATAATCGTTCAGAGCTTCTTCATCCTCATATTCATATATTTCCTTCCATC
>JAFACY010000122.1 GCA_023425285.1 Bacillota bacterium | reverse complement strand
CGCCTGACCCTTCATGCCTCCAAGGGGCTGATGAATCATTATTTCTGAATTCGGCAGTGCGAATCTTTTTCCTTTTGCTCCGGACAACAGTAAAAATGCACCCATGCTTGCAGCCATACCTATACAAATAGTAGATACATCCGGCTTAATATACTGCATGGTGTCATAAATTGCCATACCTGCTGTTATGGACCCTCCCGGGGAGTTAATATATAGCTGTATATCCTTATCAGGATCCTCTGACTCTAAAAATAACAGCTGTGCAACTATTACGCTTGCAGTTGCATCATTAACTTCGTCGCTTAATATGATTATTCTGTCTTTTAACAATCTTGAATATATATCGTAAGACCTTTCGCCTCTGCCTGTTTGTTCAATTACATATGGTACTAAAGCCATAATATTTCCTCCTATATATTATATTTGATTATACTATTATTGTACTTATTAATCTTAATATAAGCTTAATTTATTTTTCTTCTGTATCTTTTTCTTCTTTTTCGGCGGGTTCAGTGAAAACCGCACTTGCTACAAGCATTTCTATAACCTTTCTCTTTTTCAGAGTTTCTTCCATGTATCCTTTGCTTGATTCAAGCATGCTGTTCTTGAAGGCTTCCATTCTTTCTTCTTCAACCTGGTATGACTTAGCCATTTCTTCAACTTCCTTAAGCATATCCTCTTCTGAAACCTGAATGTCTTCCTTCTTGATAATTGCTTCTAAAACCAATTCAGCCTTTACGTTAAATTCTGCCTGAGCCTTTGCGCCTTCTTTGTATTGGTTAACAAAATTAGATATTATGTCATCATATTCTTTGCCGACAAAGCCTTGCTGACGGAATTGCTGCTCATAATTTCTTGCAAGATAGTCAATTTCTCTGTTAATCAACACTTCAGGTATTTCAATAGTTGCATTGTTTATAATTTTAGTCAATACGTTGTTGTCATTTGAAACCTTTGAAGAATCAGCAGCTCTTTTTTCAAGATTGCTTCTTGTATCAGCCTTCAATTCTTCCAAAGTGTCGAATTCACTTATATCCTTTGCAAACTCATCATCTATTTCAGGCATTTCCTTTGCTTTAATTTCATGGATTTTTACGTTGAATACAGCATCCTTGCCCTTTAAGTCTTCAGAATGATATTCTTCCGGAAATGTTACGTTAACCTGAACCTCATCACCCACATTTTTACCTACAAGCTGTTCTTCAAATCCCGGAATAAATGTGTTTGAACCTATTTCAAGAGACTGATTTTCAGCAGTTCCTCCTTCAAATTGTTCTTCTCCCACAAATCCGGCGTAATCAATAGTCAGGAAATCTCCGTTCTGAACGGCTCTGTCAGTAACCTCAACTATTCTTGCATTTTTATCCTGAATAGCCTTAAGCTCTCTTTCCACATCTTCATCTGTAACCTTTACTTCAACCTTTTCAACTTCAACGCCCTTGTATTCTCCTAATTCAACCTCAGGCATTACCTGAACCTCAGCAGTTACAACGATATCTTCGCCTAATTCAAACTTCTCGATATCTATTTTCGGGCTGTCAATTACGTCAAGGTTTAATTCCTTAACTGCCTTAGGATATTCTTCCTGAACAGCAAAATCTAAAGCATCATCATAAAAAATGCTCTTGCCATATTTTTTCTCAATTATATGTTTCGGAGCTTTTCCTTTTCTGAATCCCTGCACATTAATACTATTCTTCACTTTTAAATATGCTTTATTCACCGCTTCCTCAAATTGATCCGGTGTAACTGTAAATTCAACAGTAACTATATTTTTTTCTTTCTTAAGTAATTTAGAACTCATTGTTCCTCCCATATGTTTTAAAATATTGTATGATTAAAAACTATTATTGTTTCAATAATTAATTTCAAGTTGAACCATTATATTATACCACAATACTTTTCAAAAGCAATATTAATTTGAAATTATTGGAGAATATTCAGGACTTCTTACTGTACTCATATACCCTGCAATTCATAAAAAAATTCATTCCGCTTAAGAAAAAGCACAATTTATTTTTAACGTATACCATTCCTGCCTTCTCCATAACCTTGCCTGAAGCAGCATTTCGTACATCGTGCAGGGCACATACGGTTTCAAATCCTACTTCATCGGTTAAGAAGCTTAAAACCTTCTTTAAAATTTCAGTGGCTATACCTTCATTCCATCTTTTTTTTGCAACGGTGTACCCTACTTCACAATATTTTTTCCTGTTCTTGACATTGGAAACCGATATGGAGCCGATAACCTCCTCGGTATCCTTATCTACAACTGCCCAATGATAGTTTTTTTTACTTTTATAGCTTTCAACCCATTCGGTGACATAGCTTTCTGTTACCTTTTCATTTTCATGGACATTCCATGCGTTATATTTTGCGGCTTCATAATCGCTTGACCAGTTTTCGTAAACATCATGAACATCACTCAGCCGGAACTGTCTCAGTATAAATCTGTCTGTATCCAAGTTAACAGTGCCTGTATGCTTTATGTTGTTTTTTACATATGATAAAATCATAAATTTTCTCCGTTGAATGATGATAACTTAATTATACAGTTATTGATTTGTTTTGAAAAGTAATTTTACAATTAAAACTTATATAATTAATTGTATTTTGCTTAAAAAAATTATATAATATTTCTAATAAGATTTTATAAGATTTTTAATTTCTTGATTATTCAAGGAATTAAGCAGGAGGTTCATATGGAAATAGAAAGAGGTATTATCCAGGATAATTACAGCCACAATGTCAAAAATTGTACCGAAAAAAAAGATAAAAAATTTATACCGACCATAGAATCCGTATTAAAAAAGAAGCCCATTCAGATGCCCAAAGAAATTTATGAAGCGAGCGGCATCAATATATTCGGCAAAAGAATAAAATCACTTATATTTACAACGGATCTTGCAATCATAAAAAATCATAATGCAGACGGAGTAATAGCGGTATATCCCTTCACTCCTCAGATAGCAATAAATCAGGCGATTATTGAGGTGTCCTCGGCTCCCGTATTCGTAGGTGTCGGCGGAGGTATCACAACCGGACAAAGATCCATAGATATAGCAATAAATGCAGAATTAAACGGTGCCTTTGGCGTAGTTATGAATGCACCGACTCCAAACGATCTGATCATGGAAATGAAGAAAAGATTGGATATCCCCATAATAATCACAATTGTTTCTGAAAGGGAGGACTTCGAGTCGCGAATAAAGGCAGGAGTATCGATTTTTAATGTTTCCGGCGGCGCCAAGACCGCTGCCATAGTCAGAAAAATAAGAGAAAGCCATCCAAATTTCCCCATTATAGCAACCGGAGGACCAAATCCCGAAAATATTTCGGCAACCATACAGGCAGGAGCAAACACAATCACATTTACTCCACCGACCACCGGAGAATTATTCTCTGAAATTATGGACAACTACAGAGAAAAACTTTAATTAATATATAAATACAGCCATTTTACATTAAAGTGGCTGTATTTTTCACATTTTTTAATAACCATATTGCTCTTCAAGAGATTCGTCATTCCTGATCCAGTCCTCAATGTCAACTACACGATAAGTATCCTTTGTATCCCGTATATATACATTTTCAATTCCTGCATTGATGATCATCCTCTTGCACATCGAACAGCTGCTTGCATTTTTTACGTATTCATTCGTATCATTTTCAATGCCTGTCAGGTAAAGAGAGCTTCCTATCATCTGATCCCTTGAGGCACTTATTATGGCATTTGCTTCCGCATGGACACTTCTGCAAAGCTCATAGCGCTCACCTCTCGGAATATTTAATTCCTGCCTTATACATACACCCAAATCATTGCAGTTTCTTCTTCCCCTTGGTGCACCTGTGTAGCCGGTGGCCAACACTTCGTCATTTTTTACGATTACCGCACCAAACCTTCTTCTCAGGCATGTGCCCCGCTGAGAAACAACTTCTGCCAGATCCAGGTAATAATTGATTTTATCTCTTCTGTTCATTTTTTTGCCTTCTGTTTTTTCGGGTCACAATTAATTTATATTTCTTAAATCTTGTCTGTTAGCTTCTATGATATTGTTTATTTCTCTTATTCTGTCCTGAAGCTTGGAC
>JAFACY010000167.1 GCA_023425285.1 Bacillota bacterium | reverse complement strand
TCCTCCCCAAGCAAGAAGCAAATATTATAAAAATCCGGTTAAAAAGGATATCTTTTTAACCGGATAATTTCAGTGCGGATGAAGGGACTCGAACCCCCACGGTATCCCGCTAGATCCTAAGTCTAGTGCGTCTGCCAATTCCGCCACATCCGCGAGATTGCTGTCTGAGTCAACAGCAAGATTGATTATACTATACAGATAAATACTTTGTCAAGCACCATTTTCACATATTTTATTTTTAAATTCTATCAGCTTTTCAAAGCTGTCTATAACCGATATATTGTCATTTGATAATGAAGCTTGTACCGTATTTGGATTATTGCATGCTGTGTATGCGACCGGCTTATTGTAGGATGACGCAAATCTCACAGTGTGAGATGTTCCGCCTTTTTGTCCTCCCTCAATAACTATAACTCCATCAGATACGGCTGCAATTATTCTGTTTCTGTCTATAAATGTATAGCTCTGAGACTTTAAATCAGGAGGCAATTCGGAAACAATCGCTCCCCCGCTTAGAATTATCCTGTTATACAATACTTTATTTACTCTGCGTGCATATAAATGACCCGAAGGAATTACCGCAACCGTCTTTCCGCTCGCCTGCAGACAGCCGTAATGAGCCGCCTCGTCACAGCCTGAAGCCAATCCGCTTATGATGCAGCATCGCTCTTCGGTAAGCTTTTCAGCAAAAATCGAGCTTATTTCATAACCCTCCTGAGTAGGATTTCTTGTTCCGACAATAGCTATATTATTATCCTGATTAAGCAGTCTTTCATCGCCATCGACATACAGCAGCAATGGTCTGTCTTCTATGGCTCTCAGTTTGTGAGGATATTTTTTGTCATATATTCCTATTATCTTTAATTTGGCTTTTTTACAGGACTCAATTATGTTTAAAGCTTCCTCTTCAATGCGCAGTGTATCAATATGTACCTTTTTCACCCCGATACTGTCCAATAATTTTACAATTTCAGAAAAGTTGTTCAATTTTAAGTTTTTTGAATCTATATAACTTAAAATTTTGCTGATTGATTTTCTTCCGAACCCATCGATCAACTGCAGCTTGATAATATCCTCATTGCTAATCATTTTTTTCCCCTTGTTTCTCGCTAATAATAGTGTTCAACATTTTAACACATAATCAGACAAAAGAAAACTCTTCTTTTATAAAAGAAGAGTTAAGAAAATTTAATTATTTAACCGATTGTTACAAGGGCATCTCCGGTACTCACATTAGATAATTTAGTTGTGTGAATTCTATTAACAACTCCATCCTTAGGTGCAACAATTTCATTTTCCATCTTCATTGCCTCTAATATCAGAATTATATCGCCTGCCTTTATTGCCTGACCTTCCGTTACTCTGATATCCAGTATTGTTCCCGGCATAGGTGCCGTTATCAATTCACCCGATACAGGTCCTTCGGATACTTTTGCTGCCTTCGGAGCCGCCGGTGCTGACGGTGCCGGCGGCACTGACTGCTGTGGCTGTATCGTCGCCTGAGGTGCGCTTTGTACAGGTTGGTAGGTGAAACCTCCCTGTCCTGCTCCTACTTCTTCAACCTCAACCGCATATTGTTTGCCGTTTACTGTAATGTTAAATTTTTTCATTTTTCCTCCGTTACAATTATCTCATTAATTTCATTCTTCCCTTTAATGCCCATACCGAATCAGTTTCATATGTTCTTACGATGTTTCTCACTATAAACTCACTTGTACTTTTTCCCAGTACACATGATATTGCTGCCATTATAGCTGCAACTGTTTCTTCTTCCTCATCCATCGATGCGACCGCTGCAGCAATTACCGCTGCAATCTCATCCTCATCTTCGTTGTCAATAGCTGATACACTCAGTTCTTCTTTATTTTTTCTGAACAAATTACTAAAAAAACTCAACTCTGTCCTCCTGTCTGCGTCTCTTTACAGAGGTATGTTGCCATGCTTCTTTTCAGGTCTCAAAACTCTCTTTCCCGCCAGCATATCAAAGGCACTGATTATTCTCTTCCTTGTTTCTGCCGGCTCTATAACGGCATCAACATATCCTCTTGCTGCGGCAGTGTAAGGATTTGCAACCTTGTTTCTGTATTCTGCAATCATTTCGTTTCGTTTTGCGTTTTTATCTTCTGCTTCTTCTATTTCCTTTTTAAATATAATGTTTGCTGCTCCGTCAGGACCCATAACGGCTATTTCCGCAGTAGGCCATGCCAATACCATATCCGCTCCCAATTCCTTGTTACACATTGCGATATATGACCCGCCGTATGCTTTCCTTGTGATTACCGTTACCTTAGGCACAGTTGCTTCTGAAAATGCATATAGCATTTTTGCACCGTGTCTTATAATTCCTCCAAACTCCTGAGTTGTTCCCGGTAAAAATCCGGGTACGTCCATCAATGACAAAAGAGGAATATTAAATGCATCGCATGTTCTTATGAATCTTGCCGCCTTATCAGACGCATTGATATCAAGACATCCTGCCAGCACCTTTGGCTGACTTGCTATAACTCCTACACTTGAACCATTCAATCTCATAAATCCGGTGATTATGTTCATTGCGTAATATGGCTGATATTCTAAAAATTCACCATCATCCGCCAATTTATTTATGACATCCTTCATGTCATATGCCTTGTTCGGATTATCCGGAACTATTTCATTCAATATTTCATCCATTCTGTTCAGATCATCCGAAACAGGCTGTGAAGGTGTTAATTCTAAATTATTCTGAGGCAAAAAGCTTATAAGCCTTCTGATGTGATTCATACACTCTTCTTCCGAATCATCGACAAAGTGCGCAACTCCGCTGATACTGTTGTGTGTCATGGCTCCGCCCAATTTTTCGGGAGAAACTTTTTCACCTGTAACAGTTTCAATTACATTCGGACCTGTTATAAACATTTTGCTTGTGTTTTGAACCATGAATATAAAATCGGTAATTGCCGGCGAATAAACCGCTCCGCCTGCACAAGGACCTAAAATTACCGAAATCTGTGGAATTACCCCTGAGCTTATCGTATTATTGTAAAATATTTTTCCATATCCTGAAAGCGCGTCCACGCCTTCTTGTATTCTTGCTCCGCCTGAATCGTTTATACCGATTATGGGTGCTCCCACCCTAAGTGCCATTTCTTGTGTCTTGGCAATCTTTGCGGCATGCATTTCTCCTAAGGAACCACCGATTACGGTGAAATCCTGTGCATATATGTAGACTAATCTTCCGTTAATCGTTCCGTATCCGGTAACTACACCTTCTCCCGGAACCACCTTTTTTTCCATGCCAAAGTTTACACATCTGTGTTCAACAAAGGCATCTATTTCCACAAAGCTCTTTTCATCAAGCAAGCTTAATACTCTTTCCCTTGCCGTCAGCTTTCCGTTTTCATGCTGTTTGTCTATTGCCTTTTGTCCGCCGCCTAATTTTACACATTCGATTTTTTCTCTTAGCTCATTCAATTTTTCGTTTGGCAATTTTAACCCTCCTAAGTCGTTTTTTACCATACCCATGTATATAAAATAATAAATTTTGTGAACAAAGTCAACCTTTATATAGTCTTTATTTGTTACTTTGACTATCAAAGTATATTGCATTATTAAATTTTTGTCAATATGATTATGACTTATAACATTATTTTTTATCAAATATTTTAATTATATAAACTTATTATTTTAATCATATTTTTTTTTATTGCATATATTGATTATTAAACAGGTTAAATAACTTGAAAGGTGTATCCATGAATATTAATAATCCAAAACCGTACAAGGTTAAAAATAAATTATCAAGAAAATTAGAAATACCTGCTAATCCGCAGGTGGACCCTGTCGGATATATTTCTATTGTAGTGTATACCGCATCAGGTGCTCTCCCCGTACCAGATGCGGTAATTACCGTGTACAATATAAATGAAGACGGAGAAGAGAATGTTTTATACCACCTCATTACCGACAGGAGCGGCAACTCCCCTTTAATCACACTGCCTGTTATACAGGGAGAAAGGGAATATGAATTTACAACATACAACATCAGAGTCCAGGCAGTAAGCTATTATACAACCGATGTGCTTGATGTGAGAGTTTTTCCCGATGTAACCACCACTTACAGAATAAATCTCATCCCCACTGCTCAGGGATCAAATGAAGAAAATGGTCAGACCGTCGTTATCCCGCCTATACCGCTTGATATAACAAATTAAAGGAGCCTAATATGAGTGTAAGAGTATCCAATGTGTCACCGATTATTGTAATTGATACACCATTTCCGGGAGAGCTTAAGTTAGGTGACATTAATGAACATGTACTTACTTTAAAAAATGAATTAAATATAATTTCTGTTAATTACCCGGATATTCCGAGAATATATCCGGTGGATCAGGAATTTGATGAAGCAACAGAAACAGCAGTCAGAAGCTTCCAGAGAATTTTTCAGTTGCCCGTTACCGGAACTGTAGATAAGGCGACATGGTTTGAAATAAAAAGAATACATGAAGCAGTGAGAAGATTGGCTTCCTCCTCTTCCGAAGTAATTATCCCAATAGAAATTTATCAGGAAAATATACCCTCCCCCGGAG
>JAFACY010000011.1 GCA_023425285.1 Bacillota bacterium | reverse complement strand
ATATAAAGGACTGTTTTTGAAATTTTATCATATGGCGCATGCATGCTGAGAACAGGAACACCCATGTCCACAACATCCATGATGTAGTTTGCTAAAATAAAGGCAATTGTTCCGCCGCCGCCCTGGTCTACCTTTCCAAGCTCAGCAGGCTGCCATGCCACATTGTTTTCATTAAATATCTTTCGGATTTTACCTATATATTCCGCATTTGCATCATTTGCTCCGGATTTACCTCTGCTGCCTGTGTATTTAACCATCGCGATGCCCTGACCCATTATGGGTGCATTCTGCAGCTCTGTAACCTGAGGATATGTGGGATCAACACCTGCTGCCACGTCCGATGAAAGCATACTGCTGTTTGCCAGTGCTTTTTTAAGGGAAATCTCACAGTACTCTCCGTTGTTCTGCAACTTTATCATTTCCGCAACCATGTTGTTGAAAAATGTTGAATGCATTCCTGTGCTGCCGTTGCTTCCCACCTCTTCTTTGTCAGCGAACAATGCAACTGCTGTTTTATCAACATTTTCAGTTTCTAAAATCGCTTTTAAGGATGTGTATGCGCACACTCTGTCATCATGACCGTATGCAGCAATCATTCCTCTGTCTATACCTACGTCTCTTGATTTTCCTGCAGGTACAATTTCAAGCTCGGCAGTCAGGAAATCTTCCTCAATCATTCCGTACTTTTCGTTAAGAATTTTCAGAACATTGTATTTGAACTTCTTGCTCTTGCCGTCCTCATCTTTTTCTGCATCATCTGCAGGAAGTGAGCCGATTATGACGTTCAGACTTTCGCCTTCAATTGCTTCGGAAAGCTTTTTTTGGTCCTGATCCTTTGCCAAGTGTGGAAGCAAATCTGTTATATAAAATACCGGATCATTTTCATCATCTCCGATTGCTATGTCTATGGTCTCTCCGTTTGCTTTAACAACTGTACCATACATGGCAAGAGGAATGGCAACCCACTGGTACTTTCTGATTCCGCCGTAGTAATGAGTTTTCAGAAGAGAAATACCATGCTCCTCATACAACGGATTTTGTTTTATATCTATGCGCGGTGCATCAACGTGACTTCCGACTATGTTCATACCGTTTTCAATTTTCTCTTTTCCTATAACAACAAGAACGGCACTTTTTTCTTTATTGACATAATAAAGCTTGTCACCCTGCCTTACTTCCTTTACATTTTCAAAATTTACAAAGCCCTTTGCTTCGGCTCTTTTTATGATTTCCTTTATAGATAATCTTTCAGTCTTTGATGCGTCAATGAATTTTCTATAATCATCACCTAAGGCAAAAACTTCTGTTCTTTCATCACTGCTTAATTTTTCCCAGATAAAGTTTTTCTTGTAAAAAAGTTTATTTTCCATATGTACTCCTAATCTTAATTTTGTATCACCAAAGAAGTCAGATACATTTGTTTATCTTCTTCGATACATTTTATTTCATAATTTCTGACCATGTTGTATTCTCCGTCGTATCCACTCATCTGCCAATTTAAATCTATATTTATATTTATTCCCTCTTCTGAGCGTTTTAAACTGTGGATTTTGTCAACCTTAACTCCCATTGCAAGCTCAAAGTCGGTCGGATTATCCGCAATCTTTTGCAGTATATCGGTGTCGTTCTCAAACAGTCTGTCTCTTTCGATACACATCAATTTTTCCTTCAATGAATCCATATCCTTGTATCCATAAAGAAATTCATTCATTATTTCTATACGTCGGTTCAACAGATGTTCGATACTTGTTATTTCCTGATGATATTCAAGACCTCCTATCGAAATATAACTGAAGAGCATGGTGAAAAGCATCAGGCAGATAAATCTTTTTTTCATTTGTAATCCCCCTACAATATATTAATACTATATATTATAGAGGGATTATATGGCTTATGTTAGCACTATTTGTCAGTATAATCTATCAAATTTTCTATCAATTTCAACAAAAAATGATAGCGGAAGGGGGACACACCTTCGAGGAAAGAAACTCGTTGGGGATAGCCCTTGAAGGAATTTCCCCGTTAGGTTAAACTAAGGATTTAACACTTTTTCTCTTTTCTAAAGTAAATGGCAGCTCCATCAAGCCTTGTTGAGTTTTGTCACCTTTTATCATTTTGATGAGCATTCTCATTCCAACCGCTCCTACATCATAGTACGGTTCGCCTATGGTTGTAAGTTCCGGTCTTACGAACTTGCCTTCTCTTATGTTTCCAAAGCCTACAACAGAAACATCATCTGGTACCTTTATACCATTGTCAATAAAGCTGTCCATAATTCCGATCGCAATTTCGTCGTTGCTGCAAACAACAGCAGTAAAATCCTTTGTATCCTTTACAAGAGATTTTCCAAGCTCATATGCTTTCCCGTGCTTATTGCTTCCAACTACGTATACATTGGAATATCCTAAATCACTTTCTTCAATTGCTCTTAAATATCCTGAAATTTTATCGTTCTCAACTGTGGATCTGTCTTCAAAGTCAGAAACATAAACAATCCTTTTATGACCTTCCTTGATTAAGTAATTAGTCATTTCAAATATCGCTGCATTGCAGTCAATTGAAATATGATTCATGTTTTCGCTTACATTTCTCGTAAAATAAATGCATGGTTTATTGAAACCTTTTGCAATTTCAATAATTTCATCATCAAATTTATTTCCTACAAGGAACAATCCCTCTGCCTGCTTTCTGTCCAAAAGCTGCAGATATTTTTCCTGAGTTTCCTTGCTTGAATAGCTGCTGCACAGAAGAATGTCATAGCCATACATTTTTCCTATTTCTTCGATTCCTCTTACTATGTCGGCAACATAGCTTTGCGCAAGATTGTTTATAATAACTCCTATCAAGTATGATCTTCTTGTAACTAAGCTTCTTGCCACATCATTCGGTTTGTATCCTGTTTCTTCAATAACCTTTAATACTTTCCTTCTTACTTCGGGACTTACAGGCTTGGAATCATTAATAACTCTTGAAACAGTTGAAATTGATACTTCCGCAAGTCGAGCAACATCCTTTATCGTAACCATTCTTACCTCCTTCTGACGGGGACATTCCTCTTATCCCACAGAGACTCACTCTGTGAAAAAGAGGTGTGTCACCCTTCCTCTTATATTATCTTTTCGTTTTTCCTGTTTATATTAACATTATATACACTGTTTATATAATAATCAATCGCTTTTTCCTGATTTTCCTAAAAAATTATTCGTTTTCCCAAACAAAAAAAATAAAACCCGCATGAGCCGCAAGCCACTAATTCACACCCGCATCTAAGCAGGTGGGATTTCTGTTAAGTGATTCTGAAGTCCTGTCAAGCAGGCATGTCATCTGCACCTAAACACGAATTCCCTTATACAATATGTCGGTTGAATTAATAAACTTCCGCACTCCGCAGGCCGTTTTTGTAATTATATTATAGCACTATCTGTGATTTTCTTCAACTGTATTTTCATTTATAAAACTATTTTACCCTGTTATTTAGGATAATATTACACTTAATTCCTCTTCATAAATAACTTCTTTTTCGATAAGCAGTTCCGCTATTTTCTCAATCTTTTCTTTATTGCCTTCAACTATTTTTACAACATCCCTGTAAATTTCAGCAACTAAATCCCTGACTGTTTTCTCCGCGGAACTCAACGGGATATTAAGCTTTTCAGACAAAACGCCTAAATTTATAAAGGAATTTTCATCATCCATTCCATAATGTGCAATGTAATCAACTGCCAGTGATGTTGCTCTCTCAATGTCATTTTGTGCCCCTACAGTTATATTTTCCTTTCCGAAAAATATTTCTTCGGCAACACGTCCCGCCATCAATACGGCAAGCTGATTCTTTATTCGCTTTTTAGTTATGACCTCCGCTGCATCGGGAGTGCTCAGTGTATATCCTCCTGCTCCCTTGCTGGTCGGAATTACAGATACTCGTATAACTCTGCTGTCGGGTATGAGATGCTTTGATACAAAAGCATGTCCTGCTTCGTGATAAGAGGTTACAACTTTTTGCTTGCTGTTTTCAGCAAGGTTCTTTTTTTCTGTTCCTGCCATGATTTCAAGATATGCCTTGTTTATATGCTCTTCGTTTATTTCATCGGCATTTTCTCTGACAGCTGTTAAAGCTGCCTCATTAACCAGATTTTCTATCATAGCACCGCTGAAATATACAGTCAAATCCGCAATCTTATCGGTATCTATGTCATGTCCTGCTTTTTTCTTTGATAAATAAAGACTCAGTATGTCTTTTCTTGCATTTCTGTCAGGGAGCATTATTTCTATCTGTCTGTCAAATCTACCCGGTCTCAAGAGAGCCGAATCCAATGTGTCAATCCTGTTGGTAGCGGCAACTACAATAATTCCCGCATCATCACCAAAGCCTGACATTTCTGTCAGAAGTGCATTGAGCGTTCTGTCTCCTTCGTCGCTGCCTCTCATGTTTCCATTCATTCTTTTTTTGCCTATGGCATCAATTTCATCGATAAAGATCACACTTTTTCCCGATTTCTTGGCTTTCCTGAACAGATTCCTGATTCTTCCGGCTCCTAAGCCGGCATAAACCTGTACAAAATCCGAACCGGACACCGCATAAAACGGTACTCCCGCTTCTCCTGCCAGTGCCTTAGCCATCAATGTTTTTCCCGTACCGGGAGACCCGTACAAAAGAACTCCCTTGGGCATCCTTGCATTGAATCTGCTGTACTTGTCGGGGTTTTTTATGAAATCGACAATTTCCTGCAGGCTGTCCTTTGCTTCGTAATTTCCCGCCACATCATCAAATTTCATACTTGATGAACTGATGTATTCTATTTCATTTAAATTATTTATTTCCTTCTGTGCCGTTTTTTTATTTTTAAGTATAAGTAAAATTACAAATATCAGCACAATGACTATTCCTGCTATCTGAAAATTATCCATAGTATACCCCCTGTTCTATGTTCATTTTTCTTTGTTAATTAATTTTAACATAGGTATATATATTTGGATATACTTAATATATAGATAGTCTTCAATGATTTTCCTTATCTTCCAATAAACAAACAGCCTGCGCGGCTATACCTTCTCCTCTGCCTTCAAAACCAAGTTTTTCTGTTGTGGTTGCCTTGATATTAATATTTGACACATCGGTTTCCATATCACAGGCTAAATTATTTTTCATTTCGTCTATGTAGGGACTCATTTTAGGTTTTTGCGCTATTATGACCGCATCTAAATTTCCCAGCACAAAACCCGTGTCCTTCATGTGTTTTACAACCTGCCTTAAGAGTACTCTGCTGTCGGCATCCTTGTATTTGTCATCTGTATCGGGAAATATTCTTCCTATGTCACCCTGACCCATGGCGCCTAACAGGCTGTCCATGACGGCATGAACCAATACATCCGCATCCGAATGACCGTCAAGTCCCATTTCGTACGGTATCTGAACACCGCCGATTATTAATTTTCTGTTTGATGCCAATGCATGTACATCATATCCTATACCGATTTTCATATGCACTCCTTAATATATGCTTGCAAAAATTTCAGCTATCCTCAGATCCTGAGGTGTGGTAATCTTTATATTCATCGTTAAACCGTCAATGGTTTTTACTTTGTAGCCATAATATTCAACAATGGAGGAATCATCAGTAAAGACTGCATCCTCCGTAACCGCATTGTGGTAACAGTCACTTATGAGCTCATATTCAAAAGCCTGCGGAGTCTGAACAGCTTTTATGAAGGATCTTTCCAGAGTTTTATTGACAAAGCCGTCCTCGTCTGTTTCTTTGACGGTGTCAACCACATCGATGACAGGAATGCAGGCTCTGTGCTTGTATGCTCCTTCAACACAATTCAGAATTAAATTATATGAGATAAAGGGTCTTACGCCGTCGTGTATGAGAACAATTCCGCAGTCCCTGCTCACGGCTTTTATGCCCTCGTATACAGATTCTGTACGTGTTGCCCCTCCTGCCTTAACACATGTAATTTTTTTATAGTCATCAGCCATCTCGCTTCTGACAAAATCTAAATCTTCTTTGTTTACAATCAGTATTATTTCATCAACTTCGTTGCTTTTTTCAAACTTGTACAAGGTTGTATCCAATATGGTCCTGCCGCCGATTGACAGATATTGCTTCGGTATCTCAGACCCCATCCTTGTACCTCTTCCTGCAGCAACTATAATTGCAGAAACGAATTTGTCTTTATACATAAATGTCCCCTATAATATTTTCTTTATATTTAAATCTTCCAGCATAACTTCCGGGAGGCCTATTTTTCTGCTTGGGATAAACAGACCATGACAGTCAGAACCTCCGGATATCATAAGATTATTCTTTTTACAAAATTCAACATAGTATTGCTCCTCACCCTTGTTGTATGGTGAAAAGCATTCTATTCCGTCTATTCCCGCTTCAAGCCAGAACTCCAGCTCTTCTAAAGGCATACGGCTGCTTCTGTAATGGTATGACGGATGAGCCAGAAAAATGTAGCCTCCGCTTTTATGAGCAGTTTTTATAACTTCTTCGGGATCCTTGAGCTTAGCTTTAATACCCGAATTTATTACGTCTGCCAGATGAGATAGCATATCCATGTGTATACCTCTGTCAACCATGTAGTTTGCGGATTTCCAGCCGCCTCTTTTTCTGTCATATTCATATTTTTCATAATCCTCAAAGCTTACAACGCTATGCTTTTCAGATGCATATTTTATATAGTCCTTATTGGAGCTTAATTTACTTTCAGTTGTCCAATTTATCATATCAATAAGCTGTTTGTTCTGTGTATCAAAATTGTACAATGTCAGATGGTATTCTCTGTTTTGATATTCACATGTAAGCTCAGTACCCGGGATAAAAATCAGATTGTCGCCCGGTTTTAATATGTCCTGCATATTTTTAATATTTTCAATCGAATCATGGTCCGTTATTGAAAATATATTTATTTTATTATTAAGCAATTCCTCTTTCAGCTCAGACACATCCCAGGTCCCATCCGAGGCATTGGTGTGCATGTGCATGTCAATTTTTTTCATAGTACCTCTAATATAATAAGTCTTCGTTTATTCTTGTGTAAAACATTTCCTTTATTTCATCGAAATTCTTTGTTTGTGCCATTATCCACATGAGCTTGGTGATTGCCGATTCTATAGTCATATCATAGGCCTGCAGCACCCTGAACTTCTTTAATGCCTTAATGCCTACTTCATATATCCCCATGTCACTGCCTTCAAACATAACCTGTGTGGCAATTACAATAATTTTTCCCTCATCCGTCAGATGTCCCAGCTTCTCAAGAAAGTTTCTTTTGTCAAGAAACGGCAGTCCGCCCACTCCATAGCTTTCTATTACAACACCTTCATATTTTTCGCCTATGTAATCCAGAACATCAGGCTCCATACCCGGAGCTAATTTAAGCAGGAATATAGAAGGATAAATATCCTTATAGAACTTGACACCCTCTGTGAATTTTTCATTCCTTATATACTTTGTAATCCTGTTATCATCTATTATTGCCGCTACGGGAAAATTTATTGATTCAAATGCACTATAGCTTTTTGACTTTATTTTTCTTGCTCTCGTTCCGACTATTGCTTTTCCGTCAAATACCAAGTATACTCCGCTTACATCTTTTTCAGCTGCAAATCTGAAGCTGTCAAGAAGATTTTTTTTGGCATCGGTTATATCCGCATTTATCGGCTTTTGTGAACCGGTGATAATGACCGGCTTAT
Organism: Bacillota bacterium; assembly: GCA_023425285.1. Lineage (GTDB taxonomy): Bacteria > Bacillota > Clostridia > Tissierellales > Sedimentibacteraceae > Sedimentibacter. The sequence goes on along the minus strand of JAFACY010000011.1, from coordinate 1,247 downwards.
CCAGATTCTGTATCAGGTATGATAAAGCTGCAGAGGTGTAGGACATGGTGTCTGTTCCGTGGGATATAACAAACCCGTCATACTTGTTGTAATTTTTCTCTATGGCTTCCGTCATCAAAACCCAGTATTCAGGTTGAATATTTGTGCTGTCAATGTTTAAAAGCTGTAATGCTTCTACGTTACAATACTCTTTAATTTCAGGAACATACTCAAGAAGCTCCTGCGAAGTTATCTGAGGAGCAAGCCCATCATCTGTATTTTTTGATGCTATTGTACCGCCCGTAGCGATAAGTAGTATATTCTTTTTCATAATTTTATACACCTTTCCATATCCTCCGGCAGAGGGCATTTTACAATTATTTCTCTGCCTGTAGTAGGCTGCTGAAATTTCATTTCGTAACAGTGCAGCGCCTGTCTGCCTATTAAGTCACTTTCACTTCCGTACAAGGTATCTCCCAGCACCGTGTGTCCTATGTGCTTCATGTGCACGCGTATCTGGTGGGTTCGTCCCGTTTCAAGCTTTAATTTAACCAATGTAAGATTATCAAGACGTTTTTCCACGACGTAGTGAGTGATACACTCCTTGCCTGAAGGATGGACAATCCTTATGATGTCCTCCGCATTCAGTCTTGCTATGGGTTCATTGATAGTTCCGCTGTCGTTTGATACAATACCTTCGACTATTGCATAATAATATTTATCAACCTTGTTTTCCTTCATCTGCTTTGACAGCTCATTGTGTGCGTAGGGGCTCTTGGCTATTATAACTATCCCGGATGTGTTCATGTCGAGACGGTTAACCAGCCTTACCTTTCTCTTAAGTCCTTTTTCTCTGAAATAGTATGCAACTCCGTTAGCAATGGTATTATCCTGATGAGACTTCGTGGGATGAACCACTATATACGGCGGCTTATTAACAACCAATAAATCGTCATCCTCGTAGACTATGCTTATAGGTATATTTATGGCAGCATATTCGTCTTCATCCTCATCAAACTCCAGTGAAAGGACGTCTCCCTTGCATACTCTTTTATTTAATCTTGTCACCTTTTCATTCAGAAAAATTTTATCGTACAGCTCCAATTTTTTTGATAATCGTCTTGAAAAATTTAAGTTTTCAGACAATATGTCCTTTACAGTTTTGTCATTTTCTTGTATTGTATAATTAAGAATATTGTTATTCATTAAAAACTCCCGTAATTTCGTCAATATAAATATAATATAAAAAGTATTTTATGTAAAGGGGA
>JAFACY010000154.1 GCA_023425285.1 Bacillota bacterium | reverse complement strand
GTATCAGTTCGTCATATGGCTCTATCAGTAAAGATTTTTCACATAATGATATTATATTTTCATAGCTATTAGTTGATCTCAACAGCCCAATAAGCTTAAGCAGTGTTTTCTGATACAATCTCTGATAATAGTTTCTCGTAGGGACAAGCCACACCTCATATGAATTGTCTGACAGATAAACACCCTTGTACAAATCCAATGCTCTTTCATAATATTCGATTGCATTTTGAGTATTGAGCATCTGCTCAATGTCTCCTCTTTTTATTAATTCCTCAAACTCATCTACATCAACAACTATATTTTCACCGATTTCAAGACAATAATAGCCGTTTGCAAAATTCAGGCTAATGTATTTTGATTCGTCTGCATCCTCTCCTATAAAGGATTTTATAATTTTTCTCAATCTGAATATCTGTGTACGAAGTATATTTTTAGGATCGTCCGAATCGTTTTCGGAAAAAAGATTATCTATGATATTTTCAGGCAGCAGTTTTTTATTTCTGAACGTCAAAAAATACTCGAATAGCTTGTACAGCTTATATGTACGCTTTGATTGCATAAGAATAGAATTTCCGTCAGACTTAATATCAAATTCTCCAAGTGTGTTGATATAGAGCTTCATGTTTACCCCCCAGTAATGCCCTGTTCTTCAATTTATATTATTATATGCGTTTTTATGAAAGATTTCAACTATTAATTGCATTTTATTGCCATATTTTGTGATATTTTTTTACATAAATACTTATTTCAGCAATTATTTTTATTTGCAGACAGCAGTTCGTTTACAAACAAGGACGGCTTGTCCGGTACGATTATATTGAGCTTCCTCTTAGCCCTCGTTATTCCCACATAAAATATACGACGTTCTTCTTCCAATAGTCTTTCATAATTCTCTGCATTCATATTTTTTCTGTCGGAAGGAAATTCACCGTCAATATTGTCTACGATATACACTTGGTCATATTCCAGACCTTTGGCACTGTGAATGGTCGTCAGCGTCACATTTGCCGCAATATTTTCAGAAGCCTTTTTTATGACACCCTGCAGATTTTCTATTTTTTCTGTGAACTCCTTTATATTGCTGCAATATGAGCCGATTTCCTCCAATATCTCCAATATGTGCAGCGAGTTGGATAAATTATTCCTTCCTTCATCCTGCATTCTTTCCAGATAATTTATATACTCCAGCTCAAGCTTGATAAACCTGATTGCGTCATTTGGTCTGAGCTTATTGATATAATTTATATCCATCTTGAACTGACGAATTTTATCGTATACATAGTAATCAAAATATTTGTAGTTATCTAAAATGTCAAACACCATTAAATCATCTCTAGGGCTGTCTGTTACGATTTTGCACATTCCCTTTGTAAAATATGTATAGCTTTTATAATAAATCCTTGAAAATGCACTTCTGTCCTTCGGATTGAGAGCAAGGCTTAAAAAAGCCAGTACATCATAAAGCACAGGGCTGCTGAAAAACTTGGACTTGTCCTCTTTTATATAAAAGTTAATGCTGTTTTCGTATAGATTGTTAGCTAAAATCATGGCTGAAATGTTATATCTGAACAATATGCCCACGGTTTCACCATTGATTTTACTTAGCTCCTCAGTTATGTACCTGGCCTGCTCGGATCTGCTGCTCACCTTAATTATGTTTATTTCGTTTTCTTTTTTATTTGTTGTGTTAATTTCCTTTATATATCTTTTCTTATTTTTCTCTATAAACCTCTTGGCACCTTCTACAATGTTTTTGTCCGATCTGTAGTTGTTATCCAGATAAAAAATTTCTCCGTCCCTGTATATATTTTTAAAATCAAGCATAAAATCGGGATAACTGCCCCTGAAGGAATAAATCGCCTGATCGTCATCACCAACCATAAACAAATTGTTATCTGATATGAGCTTTATAATTTCATGCTGTATTTTGGATGTATCCTGCATCTCATCTATCTGGACGTATTCGTACTGTCTTTTTATGTTTTCTCTCTGGTTACTTGAATTTGATAAAATCTTGTGCGCGTACAAGAGCATATCATCAAAATCTATGAGCTGATTTTGTGACTTATATGTCTTATATGCTTCATAAATTTTATCAAAGCCCTTTATTTCAATTCCGTAATCCTTGTATTCCTTGGGATCTATCATCATATTATTGATAAAGCCTATAGACGATGACAGATTTTCAACTTCTTCATCACTCACATAATTGAAATATGAATCTGAATAATGTGATTTAAGTATCTCGCTCAATACCTGGTAGTTATTTGTGAGCAGCTCAAAATTAACGCCCTTTCTTTTAAAAAAATCTCTGACAATTTTATAAGAAAAGGCATGTATGGTTAAAAAGTCTGTTTTATTTTTATGTGAGTCTCCGAAAAATGTATAAAATCTGTTGTACATATCTCCGGCAGCCATCTTTGAAAATGTTATGGTCAGAATTTTACCGCCGCATTTATTTTCATACAAAAGACGACCGGCCCTCACTGTTGTAACTGTAGTCTTGCCCGAACCGGCAGTGGAAAGCACCAGAGCGTTTCCCCTGTCAAAGGATGCTGCCTTTATTTGCTGGTCATTTAATTCTATACCGTTAATACTTTTTAATAAATCGAAATATTCCATGGTACTCCTAATATATCTGTTTGTCAAAATCTAACCCCGTACTCGTCATTTAAAATCTGGATTCCTCACTAACGTTCGAAATGACATGTGTTACTCTTTCAAACACCTCGGCGGCTCTTATTTTTACAGGAGCACAGCCCTCTGTTTCACTTCTGTGGTGCTGCTTGATTGTGGCGCAATCCAATGCTCCGAATTCTTTATAGAACTCTTCGACGAATTTTACGGTTATATCTTTCATTTTTCCGTTGTCGCTCGGTCTGTCTTCGGTGAACATAACTCCGATTGCGGATAAAGACCCCAGCAAGGCTCCGCAAGTACTTTCAACCTGGAATCCCCCTCCAAAAGGGCATACCGCCCTGATAAATCTGTTATCAAGACCCAGTCCGTATTTTTCATTTGCCGCCATCATCAACGCCTCAGCACAATTTATGTGGTACATGGGTCTTTCTTCTAATGGATAGGATAATTCTGCCTTGTTTATTTTATCAACTATTTCCTTCATAATCACACCTCTACATAAAGAATGTAAGCATACTCATAAACGCAGTTAATATCATTCCTCCTGCTAACACCAGGCATACAACTCTTTTGAATGTGTTTGCTCTTTTATATTTGTTCATAACCACCCTCCTGATTATTATAATATATTTTAATAATACATTTTACCATATTAATTATCAATTTAACAGCTTGAACTTTTCTTAATTTTTATTTTTTTATTCTTAATTTATTTTTAGGGAATCTTGATGTATAATAGGAAAGGGGACACACCTTTAGTTAAGGGATAGTCTTTGGAGTATAAGGAATGTCCCCGGCAAGAGCGGACGATATTGAGGTGGCAAATGACTGTTAAAATAAAAAAATTTAAACATAAAAAGCTTATATTTATTTCATTGATGTTTTTAATGATTTTTGTTGTTGTATCTGTAATGGAAATGATAATCGAGCCGATGGGTTACTATCATCCCGAATATGAAAAAACTGATATTACATCAATATTGGAAAAGCCGGAATT
>JAFACY010000149.1 GCA_023425285.1 Bacillota bacterium | reverse complement strand
GACTGCAGACCGAAATGCAGGAAGGCTTCAGAGAAGCATACAACGAAAGAAGAGAAATAAGAATGATAATTGAAAATGATGTAACCCATAAATTCAATCTGCTTGTAGAGGGACAAAAGGATATAAGCAATAAAATTGATGATGTATTAAAATTTAAAGATGAAAAAGAAAGACTAATCATCAGGATTGAAATTCTCGAAAACGAGCTTGAACGAGTTAAAGCTCGTCTTGAAGAAATAGCTTAATTCTTGACAAAAGGCAGCCCGGATGGGCTGCCTTTTTACTATTGTGTTGTATTATAGAGCATGAATGCTACTTCTGCTCTTGTTATTTTGTTGTTCATATTGTTAAAGCTGCCGGAGCGTTCTTTATTGTTGTAGAGCATATTATTGGCTACATCAGCCCATCTGAAATTTTGGTAGTATAATACCCTGTTCATGATAATTTCAACCTCTGCATAGCTGATTTGATTTCCCGGTCTGAAATAACCGTCACCATAACCGCTTATGTAGCCATATCCTGCGGCATATTTTATAACATCAGCGTAATTTCCGAAAGTGCTGGCATCCTTAAATGGAGTTGTTGTGCCGGGAAAAGAGTATATGTTCCAATTGAATGCTCTGCTTACCATTGTTATAAACTCTGCTCTTGTAATATTATTATCGGGCTTGAATGTGTTGTCACCATAACCGCTTATAACTCCCCGTCTCACACATGCCTCTATCTCGTCACTTGCCCAGTGCCCCATCACATCACGGAAGGCTGTCGCATTTTCATCCACAATCGCACTGAAAATTGTACCTTGAGAAAGCAGGATTTTTGGATTTATCTTTGCGGTCATCTTGCCGTCCTTCACGGTTGTCGGTACATACAGCCATCTGTTATCATAGAATCTGTATATGCCTCCTCTGAATTTATCTCCATAATATTCGAAGGACAGCTCTATCTTTTTATTTTCATCTACATTTCGGGATAAATTCTCCAGCTCAACAGAGTAACTGTCTGATGCCTTGATTAAATTGCCGTAGCTTGTATTCCTTACATCAAAGGAAGCAATGATATTCAGACTTACATCATGGTAGAAGGTGCCCGAAGGAACATCCACCGTAAATCTTCCATCTCCTGATACTACAGTTCCTCCTGAAATAGGAACAATCTCCGATACGGCTTTGTTCAGCGACTCACTCATGCTTGCTTCTCTGAATGCTTCATCGTAAGCCAGCTCATATGCAGCGGTAAATCCTGATATAAATCCGCTCTCATAATCAATATAATCCTTGCTCAGGGAATATTGCTGAGTAATTTGTGATTTTGTAGGTAAATTTCTTTTAAAATCCGACTGTCTGCCTGCATAATAATCCTTTGCTCCATAGGCAGCTCCCACAATATTACCAACATCCTCTCCGTCCGTAAAGCCCTGCTCCATGGTTATAAGCATAGGCTCATATGCAGCTTTGTCATAAGCATCAACATACCCTTCGTTAAAAGCAGCAGTAAATGTAGTAATAAATGAACTCCTGTAAGACGAGCTTTGTTTATCCAGATCAAACATGTTGCTGATATTCTTGCTTGCCGGAAGAGCAGCTCTCCAATCAGATTTCTTACCTGTCTGATGATCATTTGCACCTTTTATCGCTCCCATAGCCAGACCAAGCTCCTCAGGATAATCCAGCTTCTGATTGGCATTTACCTTATCATCATGACCATCGTTATATCCGTCAACAAATCCGTCCCTGAATTCACGCTCCACGAATTTATCTGTTTTCTCTATATCACTTTTGGCACTGCGATACGCACGGGAATCCTTAAAACTGTCATTATAGGCATCCAATGCCTTTACCTTGCTGTCCTGTCTCGCATAACCATAATCGTATCCTTCTTCATATCCCACACTATAACTCATACTGTCAGTAGCGGCAAAAGCCGTGACCTTACTTAAGAGCATCAACATAACTATCAGGACTGATATAATTCTATTCATAATTTTCATTTGCCCCTACCTCCTTACAAGTACCAATACTTTTCCTACCGCCAGCAAATCCCCGGAGGTCAGGCTGTTGTTTGTCATAATCTCATTAACATAAGATGCGCTGCCGTATATCTGCCTCGATATACTCGTTATCGAATCTCCCGATTTAACTACGTAGAAATCATAAATCGGCTGATTGTTTCCCTGCGAATCCGCATTGACAGGATAAAATGCCTGAAGCTTATCAAAAACCATTACCCCTATATCATCCCTGCCAAACGGCATTTCAAAATATATATGAGTCAGTCTCAATGGATACAAATCCAGATCCTGCGGCGGAGCAGCCTCTGTCTCAGACCATCCCAGCCACGATATGCCCTTAGCGGCAATCACATCTATATCCTCACCATCCTGAGTTCTGAACCTGAAGCCCAATGTTCCCGGAGAATATCCGAATGCGTTCACCCACATCCCTATGGAGGTCGGAGGGTACTTCAGCTCAATTCCGGTTCCCAAATCAACATATGCTCTGTTTTCTTCGCCTATGGACAGCATATTGTACTCAAATCTCAGCGAATATTTTCCGGACTTCCTGATTGTGGACGGCTCAGCATTACCCTTGATAAATTCATTTGACGGAATAAAGGTATAATTTCTCATTTCAAAATCATGTAGACCATAAACCTTGGTATAATCACCGTCATTTATAGAAGTTCCTCCACCCAATCCTGAGCCCGAGCCTCCTGATGCAGCAACAGCTTCGTCATATCCCTCATAGGACGCAAATAAGGAGCCTTCGCCTGAGCCTGTAACCGTATTTACCGGTATTACCTCCGGATCAGTTACGGCAATTCCTTCAAGGCTGTATATCTTCAAGGTCATATTTCCCGAAAGGTTCGAATCATTTTCTCTGTCCATGGACAAATTATCAATTACAATCCTCCTGGGACTTTCCCCCAATGCTTTTACAACCTCCATGGTTCCGTCATAGCTGCCGCTGTACGGTACGGAAATGTTCATCCTTTTAACAGCCATTTCTCCCATGACCTCTTCAGCGGGACTGTCAAAGCTCAATACATTTATCTTTGCCTTATCATCCTTAATAAGGTCATTCAGCAAGTATATTATCTGAGACTGGTCAAGAACAGGGAAATAATTCTTTAAAATTTCATCCCTCTCCATGTGGAGCATTTCCCATTCCTTTTTTATGCCTGCTTCCTTCTTTATGGTATCATCCATAGTTACTATCTGATTGTCCAGCGCTGCAATTTCGGTCTTCAGGCTGGCAACCCTCTCTGCCTGAGGAGTGAGAACAAAACGATTTGACAAATAAATTACTATTACAATCCCAAGCAAAGCAAGCAGTACCTTTTCGCTGTTTGTAAGGGGTCTTAAATTAAGTTTACTACTCCTGAGCGTCTTGTTCATCTATATTCACATCCTTAAAAGTAGTATTTAAAACAAAACTAAAAATCTCTCCGGTATTATCAATGTTTGATATAAATACGGATTCAACATCCCTGATCTGACCCAGACCCCTGCTGAATTCCGCTATGGATTTACTGTCCTTTGCAGCACCCGAAATCTGTATGTCTCTGCCGCTTGCATTGAAATTGGTCAGAAACAGGTCATCAGGCATCTTTGATTTGATTTCCGACATCAAAGTGTCACTTATTATGGCAGTCTTTGCTATATTTTTATCCATGGCAATAATCCTGTCAACCTCTGCGCTGAAAACCACCATTTCATCCTCAAGTGTCTTTATTTCATTATACTTTTTAACAATATACGGGTCCTCCACAATCGCGCGTCTTTCCCTTATCTGGCTATACAGCATGCTTAAATGTACCCGGTTATATACTCCTAATGCAACAACCACAACTATAGTGAGCCCCAACAACACATACAGCAAATTTATTTTATTAAACCTGAAGTCTCTTTTCTCTATATAGGGCTCAAAAAAATTAAGATCACTCATCACTTCACCCCTTCTCCCCTTATAAGAGCTCCTATAGCATTAGCATATCTTGCTATGTCTCCATAAAATTTTACCTTATCCAATACGTTGAGCTTAACACACGGCTTATCCAGATAACTGCTCATCAGCTCTTCAACGCCGTTAATATCAGAATAATTACCGTAAATAAGTACTAAATCAATATCTCTTTGAGCATTTCTCGAGTTGTAATATCTGAATACCATGTCAATTCCGTTAAGTATGGCAGAAAGATCGCTCTTCAGTGCCACAGCTACGGCAGTATCCTGTTCGTCAGAATAATATGCAGCTCCGGATAGGTTCTCATGAACAGTAGGATTTATTTCAGCCTTTACAACACGGGACATGCTCATCATGCCCTTTGACGTAATATTAAGAGCGGTGCTTTCATGTTCCAGATCCACACAGGCAATGGTAAGGTCATTTT
>JAFACY010000268.1 GCA_023425285.1 Bacillota bacterium | reverse complement strand
GATTAGTGTCTTTACTTGAAATATACACATCAAAATGTTAATTCTATTGAACCGCCGTATACCGAACGGTACGTACGGTGGTGTGAGAGGACGGTAATTATAATAATTAATTACCTCCTACTCGATTGTGCCCAGCATGGGAGACAGTTTGACGTTGAAAGTCCGTTATGGGGCATGGTAGTAGGAAGGGTGTCAAGGGTGTGCAAACGGTGATTTTTGCTTCTGCTACCAAATCGTGCAATGCATATATATGTGAATTATGTATAAATATTTTTCGGGATTCCATTTTTTTACAAATGTGCAAATTTCAATATATACATAAATTTATGATGCAAAAAAGTATACCAGTCAGAGAGAAAACCCCTGAAAAAATTCCAGTTTGGATTTTTTGAAAACTGTATAAATTAATACAAATTATGCAGTTGTTCCCTGTGTTCTAAAGACATGTCTATATTCAAAGGTATTTTGAGCCTTGTATTATTATATTGCGGAAATAAGACAAGTGTTACACCTGATTTCTAATAAAATACGAGGTAAATATTAATGTAAAAAACTCTTGACATTAGATGCAAAAACATCTACACTGAAAATGTAAAAACATTTTGACATGGGAGGCTTTAATATGCGATTTATCAGTATTCTTGTTTTTTTAGTATCTATTATTATGCTTATTATTAGTTTTCGAGCAATTTTTTTTACATTCGCAAAAAAGAAAGATGAACGTTCAAAATGGATTGTGAAAAAATCTATGGCAGATTCCTTTATTGCAATTACTATTATACAAACTTTATCTTTGACCATAAAGTGGCTTCTTAATGATGCTTATCAGGTGTGGTGGAATAATTTCAAAGAAGGAATATATATTGAACCGGTATTTTTAAGTTTTATCATACTTGGAATTATTCTAATAATTAATACAAGAAAATACGGTGGCTCATTATGATAAACCATATTAAAGAACTCAGGACAGCAAAAAAAATAAAACAAGATGAGCTTGCTGTTATGTGTAATGTTACGAGACAAACGATAAATGCAATAGAAAATAATAAATATGATCCAACTTTAGCTCTTGCGTTTTCTTTGGCTAAAGCATTGCAGACTACTGTTGATTCTTTATTTGAGTCAAAGTAATCAAGAACAGATGATATCGTGGAGAAAGGAGAAATAATTTGAACCAATTACGTACGCTATGTGTGATGGGTACATTTGATGATCAAGCCAACAAAGAGGTGTATAAAATTAAAGAAAAATTGAAGGCACAGGGGATATCTATTGATGCATATGAGCCTCATGTAACATTCGGCATTTATACAGAACTGGATGAAGAGAGTCTGTTAAAATGGATTGGAAATATTGCAGCACAGCACAAAAAAATTCAGATTTGCTTTAACCATTTTGGATTTTTTCCCGATGCACGCCTATGCTTTTTAGCGCCTTGTTCCAGCCATAGTCTGTTGCAACTTCATTCAAACATACATGATAAGTATGATAACTGCTGTACTGATAAAGGGTGTCTATATTCACTCAAGGGAAAAAACTGGATACCGCATATGACAATTGCTTCAGTTGATTATGGACAAGAGGAGAAGTTTCTTTCAACTCTTTGGGAAAGTTTTTCACCGTTCACAGCAGAACTAACACAATTAAAAATAACCTCTTCTGATTCAAGTGAAGAGGTCGGTGTATTTGAACTTCAAACAAATAGTAATATCCTATAACATTCGAGGGACGAATGTTTGTGGCTGTAGCCACAAATATTCGTCCCTCACTTATCATAAAATTAAATTTACAGTATTACTGTCTTACTTCTTCAATTGACTTGGCGATGCTGTGAGTAATCGGCTTCCATTCAATTTTTCTGAACAATGCCACAATTGAAATCGGGATGTAAGTAAATATAAATATAGGGAATGTAAACATATACTTTATCTTTTTAAATGCCGTTGTATTAATCTGCTTCCATTCTGAAATTGTTGTTATCACACCTATGGCAAACAGTACCATGTACGAATTAATACAGGACATTAAAATAGCAGATGATGTTGCTTCGATAATCGCCGGAGTTGTTCCTATGTTAATTATACCTACTGTTAAAAATGTTGTATTTATACCAACACTCAGCAGTGATAGAAACAATGCGGGGGAAATTGTAACCAGCATATCGTAGCAGTAAAAGCTTCCCTTAATAAACGCACCCTTGAATAAATCCATGCCATACTTGGCGAATACCTGATAAAAGCCTTTTGCCCAGCGCAGTCTCTGATGCCAGGATTGTTCAAATAAGTATGGCTGTTCATCGTATAATACTGCCGAACCGCAATAACCGATTTTTTCTCCGTGTATTGCGTTATCAACAGAAAATTCTATGTCTTCTGTAAGCAGATGATGCTTCCAGCCGTTGTTTTTTCTTATAATTTCATCACTCACCATAAATCCTGTACCTGAGATGGCACAGCCGGTGTTCAATATCATTCTGGAATTGTTTAAATATCTTGCTTCTCTCAAAAACCACAGGGAATAACCTGCAGACAGCCAGTTTGTATCGTAATTTTTCGAATTTCTGTAGCTTGTAACTATTTTATAGCCATTATCAAATACCTTATTCATTTCGGCTATATAATTTTCGTCCAATAAATTATCGGCATCAAATATAAAATAGCCGTCATACTTTTCATCACTGTTAATTATAGATTTAAACGCATAATCCAATGCGTAGCCCTTTCCTACATATTGTCTGTTGAATCTTTCAAAGACGTATGCTCCGGCTTCTCTTGCCACCTGAGCGGTATCATCGGTGCAGTTGTCTGCCACAACGTAAATATCTGTCAATTCTGACGGATATTTTTGCTTTTTTATACTGTTGATCAACTGACTGATTACATTGCTTTCATTTCTTGCGGCAATAACAACAGCGTATCTGTGATTTGTTTCGGCAGTCAACACCTTGCTTTTTCTGAACATACCAACAATAATATAGAAAAATTGATAAAAATAAAATCCTGTAAATAATATAAATATGATTAAGTTAAATACACTTATAAACGATAACAATTCAATACCTCCAAATTTAGTACTACAAACGTAAGTATAGCATTTCCGTACAATAAAACAATTAATAATTTCTTAACAATCGCTTAATTTTCAAGTAATAAAGCGATTATAAGCATCCGTACAATTATTATTACATAATAAAAAAATTTTATTCTTATGAACAATGTGTAAGTCTTAAGCAAGCCGCATGTCTGCAAAGTCTAAATAATGTTGACACCGGATATTCCATAAGATATACTATTTGTATACTATAATTAATTAGGAGTGAATTATAAAGATGGACGATGACGTCATAAGTCAGGTCATAATATTGGTTTTATTGATTTTATTTTCTGCAATACTTTCTGCTGCGGAGGCTGCATTTGTTAATTTTAACAAATCAAGACTGAGAAACATATCTGTTAACGGCAATAAAAATTTAGTTCTTGAATTAGATGACAATTATGAAAATTTAATGTCAACATTTTTGATTGTAGGTACTACATCTAAAATTGCTGCGGTATCATTGGAAGTTTATATTTTATCAAAGAATTTAAGTGTTTTTTCGGCAGCTGCAATAGCTGTTTTAACGATGCTGTTCATTGTGGAAATCCCTGCCAGAGGACTGGGTAAACTTTCGCCTGAAAAGCATGCCGTGTTTTGGGCACCTCTTTTGAAGCTTTTGGTATTGCTATGTACACCGTTTAATCTCATACTTGTTTCATTAAAATCAGGTTTTTATAAGCTGTTTAAAACCGAGGTTCAGCCTGCCATGACTGAGGATGAGCTGATAACAATGATTGATGAGGTTGAAAATGAGGGTGTTATCAATAAAAATGAAAGTGACTTGATAAGATCTGCAATTGAATTCAGTGAAACTGCTGTTGAAGATATTTATACACCTCGAATCGATATTGTGGGTATAGATGAAGAAGAAAGCCTGGAGGAAATAAGAGAAAAATTTCTCATAAGCGGATATTCAAGACTGCCTGTATTCCAGGGCGATATGGATAACATAGTCGGGGTCCTGCACGAAAAGGATTTTTATCAGGCATTAAACAGGAAAGAAAAAGACATCAGAAAGCTTATTTCCAAGATATTGTATATTACACCAAACAAGAAAATTTCCGAGCTCTTAAAGGAGCTTCAGCTGTCTAAGGCGCACATGGCCGTCGTAATAGACGAATACGGCGGAACGGAAGGTATTGTAACCATGGAGGATATAATAGAAGAATTAGTCGGTGAAATCTGGGATGAGCATGACGAAGTAGTTGAATGGTTCAAGAAAATAGGAGAGGACAAATTCCTCATTTCATGCAATGCAGATATTGATGACATGTTTGAGCTGTTCGGGATTGAAGAGGAAGAGGAACTTGATGTAACAACCGTCAACGGATGGATAACAATGCTGTTTGAGGAAATACCGGATGTTGGGGGCAGAATAGTATACAAGAATCTGGATATTACCGTAACCGAAGCCGAAGCAAAAAGAGTGCTGGAAATTCAGGTTGAAAAAATAGACAACGAATTAAATCCC